>CAYUBK010000020.1:0-19479 GCA_964442955.1 uncultured Zetaproteobacteria bacterium
TAGCGGACTTTTAATCCGTGGGCCCCAGGTTCGAGTCCTGGTGGGCGCACCATATAAAGCTAGTAATAGCAACAAAAACAAAGGGTCAGACTTCACGGTCTGGCCCTTTTTCTTTGGGGTCGCTGAACGTGACAATGTTCCCATAATAGGACGGCAGCAGTGCTAAAGACGCTTTTTGGATAACGTGCCAGTGCTATTTTTTACCCAAAACGTGATCTATGTCACTGTTTGGGTAATGGGCCTGCGTAAATTTGACTCGGTTTTTTATACTTCGGGAAGGGTGCTATGGCTGATTATCACAATCCGTCTGACGGTTTAAATGGTTCAAAAGCCAATGACAGCAACGGATTGGAGTCGTTACAAAGTCAGCTTGACGCCTTTCTGGAACAGGAAAAGAAAGCAGCCACCCGTGGGGCAGAGCGTGGTTCGAACGAACAGCAACAACGTCTGGATCATTTTATCAATAATTTGCAACGTAAACTGGATGCGTTTATGGAAGAAAATCCGACTCACGCCAGCGAGCTAAGTGTTTCTGATTCGGCTGTAGGTGAGCAGGAAGCTGTTCAAGTTCAGTCGCCACATTCTTCCAGCCGGATCGAGAAGATTCCTGCTCAGCTAGCTACAACGAATCCTGATTTTGAATTACCAGTAATGCCAGGGTCAGCCAATCCTGTATCCTATTCCAGGTTGATTGTCAGAGTGCTTATTGGCGCAAGCTGTGCAACTGCTATTGTGTTGTGGCTATTCTGGCCCATTGAACAGACTTCGCTGCCGCTGTTGGATCACCAACAGCGTGTTGATGAGCATCAGCCACTACCTGTTATGCCTGAGCCTGAGTCCTTGGAAGACAACGTTAATCAATCAAATGGACCATCTGTCGAAGAAATCCATGCGACCGGATTATTTCAGCCTGTCGCTGCAGCGCAGCCCAGAGCAACGAGGCAACTTGATGATCCGAAAATCCAATCTGTAGTCCAACCAAAATCAAAACCGAATATGACTGTGAAAATGAAAGTGGTCGTCAGGCTCGGCAATATCAGGAATAAACCTGACAGGTCTGGCAAAGTATTATATAGGCTTATGCAAGGCGCGGTGGTGACAAAGCTGGCCGAGCAAGGGGATTGGTTTCAGGTGCGTCTGAGAAGCGGTGCCATCGCATGGGGACATCGTTCTATTTTCGAGCCCGCGCATTGATCATTTACTGCTGTTTAATATGAGACAAACAAGGCTAATGCCGCGAAGGCGGCAATGCCTGAAGCCATAGATGACTCATCCAGATCAAAGCAGGGGTGGTGTAGCGGATAGCGTGTTTCAGGGCCGCTGCCGGTGCCAAGCCGGAACAGGCAGCCGGGAATATCGTGCAGAAACTCGGCGAAATCTTCTCCGCCCATTGATGGTTCGTTGATTTCAATAAGTTTTATATCAGGTGTTAATTCATCAAATATAACATGTGCTTGAGAAAGTAACTTCGAGTTATTAGTTAATACTGGCGTAGCCTGTTTCAGAGTAAAGCGCGCTGTTGCGCCCCAGGCTTCGGCGGTTTGGCGGATGATTTGATCCATACGGGTGCGAATCTCCTCATGCACTTCAGGATGCAGGCTGCGGAAGGTGCCGGAAAAGCAGATGTGGTCGGGAATGACATTGCCGGCATGGCCGCCATGAATTTGTCCAATAGTCAGCACGGCAGGGTGTAGCGGATTGACCTTGCGCCCGATGATCTGGTGCAGGGCCTGAATAATATGGGTGGCGACCAGTACCACATCAATGCATTCGTGTGGGCGAGCAGCATGACCGCCCCGCCCCTTTATTTCGACATCGAACATATCGGCAGCGGCGCACATGGGCCCATGGCGCAAACCAATCGAGCCGGCCGGCAAATACGGGTAGACATGCAGGGCATAAATTTGCTCTGGCTTGATATCCCTGAATAGATGATCGCGCAGCATGGCGGATGCACCTTCGCATGTTTCTTCAGCCGGCTGGAATACAAAGGCGATATTGTGATGAAGGTTGTCTTTGAACCGGCTTAAAATATGGGCAAGGCCAAGCAATATCGCAGTATGGGCATCATGGCCGCAACTGTGAGAGACTGATTCGATACGCGAAGTATATGGGCGTTGTTTGGCATCGCTGATGGGTAGCGCATCCATATCGGCGCGAAAGGCTATCCACGGTTTGCTGTCGGATATTTTTAATGACGCCATGACGCCATGGCCACCAATACCTTCGCGCACGTCAAGCCCCAGCATCCGGCAGGTGTTGGCAATGCGTTTTGCGGTCTGCTGCTCTTGTCCGGATAATTCGGGCTGCTGATGCAGTTCCCGGCGAATTTTGATGACTTCCGGCATGATATGATCGACTGCCTGATGTAAGCGGGCAGCCATGGGTTGATTTGGATGGACATGCTCGATGGGTTTTTGTTGACTCATTGGTTCCATCCGTCTTGATTACGCATTGCTTTCACCATATCTGCAAAGTCTCCTGAGTCTTGATAAATCTTACGCTGCATATCGCCGCCGCCGCCATATTGACGCCAGTGTGGAATGCGGTTTGCGACGATGGTCAGTTCATCACAGTCTGCCCCTTGTGCTGCGAGTTTCTCCAATCGATGTTGCAGCCAGTCCAGTATCGGCATTAGTTCTTCGCTGAACGGATCAATCATGGTGGCATGTATGCCGTAGCGGCAGGCGCGCCAGCGATTCTCGCGAATCAGCGACGGGTGAACTTTAGGGCGTTGTTCGACCGCCATCGCAGCGATGGCTTCGGCGCGCACATATGCGATATAAGCGGCTGTATCAGCACAACAGCCCGGCATATCGCCAATTCTTATTTCCAGCGTGCCGAAATCCGGATGCGGTCGCATTTCCCACCAGATATCGCGTACCGAATCGATGCTGCCGGTGGCCATTAAACGGCTGGCGCAATGTTCAAAATCCTCCCAGTCATTAAAATAAAACGGCATACCGCCTTGACTTAAACCCTCGAAAATCTTGATGCGACTGGCCATTAAGCCGGTCTTCTCGCCATGCCAGAACGGCGAATTGGCCGAGATGGCCAGAAATACCGGCATAATCGGCAGCAGTTGATTCATGGCGCGAATGCACGTGTCGCCATCGGGCATGCCGATATGGGCGTGAATACCGCAGATATTGAATCGGCGCGCCACCCAGCATAGCCGTTTTAATAGCTTTGAATAACGCGGATCATCACTGACTTGCTGGTCACGCCAGTGTGAAAACGGGTGGGTCGAGGTGGCGAGCAGGGCAGCATGCCGGCTGGATAATACAGCATCGACCTGTGCGTACAGTTCGCGCAGTTGTATGATGGCGTCAGGGGTGGCGGTGTGGATGTCCGTATTGATTTCAATAATGGATGTGAATAGCTCGGGCTTGATGCGCGGTGTATCGCCAATCACAGCAAACACATCGGGCGCAGCGGGAATCTGCTTGCCTGACTGAATATCGACGCTCATCCATTCCATCTCCACGCCAAGCGTGCCGGACGTGGAGTGATGAAAGTCAATGCCATCGTTACGTTGAGTCATCAGTCAACTATAGTCCTGATTGCATTGTAAATGAATAGCCTGTCAGTTATTAGCATGTAGTATTCGCATCATGTTTACCGGAATCATTCAGGATGTTGGCAAAATTATGCATATTGAACGCGAATCTGAGCAGACCCATATGACATTTGCGACGGTGCTGGATACGGTTAACTGGCAGCTCGGCGATTCGGTGGCCTGCAATGGTTGCTGTTTGACGATTACCGATAAATCGGATCATACATTTGCCGCGACGTTGTCGTTAGAGACACTGGATTTGACCATATTTTCCGATGCTCGGGAAGGCGATGCCGTCAATCTCGAGCCGGCGCTGTGCGTAGGCGATGCGCTGGGTGGGCATATGGTGACCGGGCATGTCGATGGCGTTGGCGTAGTGCAGTCAGTTCGGGCGATAGGCGAGCATCGTGAGATTATGTTTAAAATCCCAGATCCACTTGCGCGTTATGTGGTGGGTAAGGGTTCTGTTACCATCAATGGCGTTAGCCTGACCGTGAATAAAGTGGGGCGGAATGACTTTACCGTTAATTTGATTCCCCATACCTTGTCGCACACCAACCTGGGCGCTTTGCAAACAGGCGCAAAAGTGAATATTGAAACCGATATGTATGGCCGTTATGTAGAACGGCTGATGCAGTTTTCAACGGAGAAGCTATGACTCTGGCAACAAGTGAAGAATTAATCGAAGAATTACGCGCCGGGCGTATGATTATTCTGGCCGATGATGAAGATCGCGAGAATGAAGGTGATCTGGTGATGGCGGCAGAATGGGTGACGCCGGAAGCGATTAATTTTATGGCCACGCACGGACGCGGCCTGATTTGTCTGGCTATGACACAGGAACATACCGATCAGCTTGAACTGCCGTTGATGGTGGCCAATACCAATTCCAAATTTAAAACCAATTTCACCATTTCCATCGAAGCGGCTGAAGGCGTGACCACTGGCATTTCGGCTTATGATCGCGCCCATACGGTGCGTACGGCCATACAGCCCGATGTAAAACCGTCTGATATTCATACGCCCGGTCATGTGTTTCCACTGGTCGGGCGTGAAGGCGGCTTGCTGGTTCGCGCCGGACATACCGAAGCCAGTATTGATCTGGCCCGCTTGGCAGGCTTGAAGCCCGCCGGCGTGATTTGCGAGATTATGAATGAAGACGGCACTATGGCGCGCATGCCCGAACTGAAAGTGTTCGCCAAAAAGCATGGTCTGAAAGTTGGCACCATTGCAGATGTGATTCGCCATCGTTTAAAACACGATTCGTTGGTCAAGCGCGAAGTGGAAGTGCGCATGCCGACCGAGTTCGGTGAGTTCCGCTTGATTGGATATACCAATGCTGTTGATCAGGCCGAGCATGTGGCTCTGGTGATGGGCGAGCCGGATGCGGAACGACCTTGTCTGGCGCGGGTGCATTCCGAATGTTTAACCGGCGATGTATTCACCTCACGGCGCTGCGACTGCGGTTCGCAACTGCATGCCGCCATGCGTCAGGTGGCGGAGGCTGGCGAGGGCGTGATTCTCTACCTCAGGCAGGAAGGACGCGGCATTGGCCTGCTCAATAAATTGAAAGCGTATAATTTGCAAGATGCCGGCCATGATACGGTCGAAGCGAATGTGAAGCTGGGATTTAAGGCTGATTTGCGCGATTATGGTATTGGTGCCCAGATTTTACGTGATCTGGGTTTGCGCCGCTTAAAGCTGTTGACCAACAACCCCAAGAAAATCATTGCGCTGGATGGCTATGGTTTAGAGGTGAGTGAGCGCGTGCAACTGCAAGTCAGCCCGCATGAGGATAATATTGCTTATTTGACCACCAAGCGCGATAAAATGGGGCATATGTTGGCTATGGATAGCGACAGCTCGGGCAGCAACAGCTCGGGCAGCAACAACCGGGATCAATCGAAAAAAGCGAAAGGGGAGCAATCATGAGTTTGGATGCGCCGCACCTGGCGGGCAATGTGGATGCTACCGGTTTACGCGTGGGCATTATTGTCAGCCGCTTTAATAATGATATCACCGAAGCTTTGCTGGCAGGTGCGGTTTCCGCTCTGAAAGAGCATGGTGGTAGCGATGAAATGATGACCATTGTACATGTGCCGGGCGCATTCGAGATCGGCACGATTGCAGCAAAAATGGCCAATACCGGTCGTTTTGATGCGATTGTCTGTCTGGGCTGCGTGATTCGCGGCGATACGGCGCATTTCGATTATGTCTGTCAGGGTGCGATGGATGCCATTGGCAACATCGCCCAGCGTGGTGATGTTGGTGTTGGTAACGGTGTATTGACGTTGGATACGCATGCGCAGGCGCTGGAACGGATTGGTGGCGCACATGGGCATAAGGGTGAAGAAGCGGCGCTGACTGCGGTTGAAGTGGTGCGCTGTTTGAAGGAACTGGAGGATTAATGGCAAACCGTCATCAGGCGCGAGAATCGGCGCTGGAAACATTATATGCATGGGGTTCTGCTGAGCAGGATGGCGGCATGATTCCCGATCTTTTAGCCAGCCGCTTGCAACATGAAGATCGTGAGGATCAGGATGAGAATTATCTGCGTGAAGCCGTGTATGGCGTCACCGATCACGTTGATGCACTCGATGAGATTATCAAAACAGCGGTGCGCGGACGCAGTCTGCGTTCTGTTGCCCAGCTTGAAATCAATGTGATTCGTCTGGCCGTGTGGGAAATGCAGAATCGGCTGGAGATTCCTTATCGAGTCATTATCAACGAGGCGCTGGAGCTGACCCGCGATTACGCAGGGGAGCCACCGCGCGGCTTCATCAACGGCGTACTGGATAATCTGGCCAAACAATTACGCCCATCTGAGAAAAGTAAGAAATAATTTAGATTGATTAAGATCTAATCGCCACATTTTTTCTGGTATTTTCAGAAATAGGTGGCAATGTGCCCTCTTTGTCATCAATGAAGTCTTTCTTAAAAAATCAACGTCGTCTCCATGGATGGACTTTTCACGGCTGCCTGCTAAAACAATCATCCATGATTAATCACTATAGGAGGGGGGCCTATGATTCGGATATATTGCATGCTGCTTTCATGCCTGATATTCCACGCTATTGCATATGCTGACACCCCGGTAGATCTTCTTTTTGATGAGCAGGATACCGTGATCAGTGCAACAGAATCGCACCGGGCATTGGGTCAGGCTCCTTCGATTGTTACCGTCATTACCGAAAAACAAATTCGGGATATGGGTGCGCACACGCTGATTGAGGCGCTGGAATCTGTGCCCGGCTTGAATGTCAGTTATCCGACGGACCTGGCTACCGGACATACTTTGACGGTGCGTGGCTTGAAAAGCAGCGAAGCAGAAAAAACACTGTTGTTGATTAATGGTCACCGGGTCAATAATCCCTATTCCGGCTCATGGACCTTCCTGTTTGATGAATTTCCACTTGATGATGTGCGCCGTATCGAAATTATTCGCGGTCCCGGATCTGCCTTGTATGGCTCCAATGCCATGGCTGCGGTGATCCATATTATTACCCGTGGGGCTGAAGATTTTCGCGGTTCTGAAGCTGGTGCGTCTGCAGGTAACCATGGTTATGTAAACGGTCATGTCACAACCGGCGGCATGGGGGATGATGCCAGTATCATGCTCAGCCTGAATAGCTCTTCTACGGATGGGGACAGGCAGGAAATTTTACGCGATGCTGCGGGGAAGTCCGGCGTCGGTAATTTCTGGCGTCGGCAGCAACAGGGGTTTATATCTGCATCGGCAGGAAACTGGTCGCTATTCGCAATGCATGTCAATAAACGACGCGGCACTGTGCTGGATGGAACGAATCTGATTGATCATGCCAGCAATGTGATGGTAAGACAGAGTATTGCGGCATTAACCTGGGCCAGGGATGGTGATCTCTGGGATGTTTCTATCCGCACCGATGCCGATCTGTTCGATCTGGATCCACATTGGCAGTTGTTCGGTGGGGCTACGATAGTTCGGCCTGCCGTCAAGAATCTCACCCTGAGCGAGAGTGGTCTGTTGCGCTACAGGGGCTGGCAGGACCATGAATGGACGTTCAACATAAACTATGACCATATTCGTCAGTTTGACGTACGTAACTTTGTTAATGGCGCAGATGTGTCTGCATTATTCAATCATAACAGCAATGTTACCCGTCAGGTATTTGCGCTGGCGATTCAGGATGAGTGGTCGCCATTGAGTGATCTGACTGTAACCGCCGGTGTTCGCATGGAGCATTATTCCGATGTTGGCAGTCATGCCTCCCCGCGCTTTGCTCTGGTCTGGAATGCTACGGATATGCTGGAGTCAAGCTGATGTACGGGCATGCCTTCCGCGCCCCGAATTTTGTCGAATTGTATTCTGCCAATAATCCTGTGGTGCTGGGCAATGCCAATGTGCGACCTGAAAGTGTGAATACCTATGAGTTTGGCACTTCGTTGCACAAGGGTGTCTGGCACCTGGATGGGAATGTTTATTATAGCCGTTATAAAAACCTGATCACCCGTATTGCGCCGAGCCCGCTGACGGTCAATGTTGGCCGGGAAACATTAAGGGGCTTCGAAGCAGAGCTGCGTGTCGATATTCAGAAAGGTTTATATGGTGCTTTGAGTTATACCTGGCAAACGGGCAGTAGTAATTTGACGGCTGCACGCTTGCCGGATGTGCCGATGCAGGTTATTCGATTAAGTGGTGATGCGCCGTTACCTCTGGGTACGCATCTACATATGGATGTACACTGGATTGGTTCACAAGCTCGCACCGCCGCCGACCCCCGACCGGCATTAGCCTCTACATGGCAAGTCGATTTGGCCATACGTGCGGGCAATGTATCCAGTGGCCCGAGCATGAGCTTTGTGATGAACAATGTATTCAATCAAAAAATCTTTAGTCCTGTCGCTACGCCGATTATGTCGGACATTCCACTCCATGATCGGGAGTGGATGCTGGATTTTGCCTGGGTATTCTGATGCATCATTTTACCTGTATGTTGTTGGCGCTGCTAATATCTGGCACAGCGTGCGCACAATCTTTTGAAGTAGATGTCCTGTTTTCGGCTCGACATCGTCCTCATGTCGAGTTGGTCAAAGTCCTGGAGCATTCTATACGAGCTGATGATATCCGTTTGTTTCCAGGGCTGGAAAATGGTGATCAGAAAGAAGAGAAAGCGCTACTTGAGAGGATTCAGGACAGAAAGCCAGACTTGCTTGTCGTGGTAGGAGAGGATGCGCTGCAGGCAGTTCTTGCCGAGAATATCCGCATCCCGGTTCTTTCCATGATGTCCATGACGTTGAACAGTAAAATGCAGCAGCGCCTGGATATCAGCGGTATTGATTTGCGACCATCGCAGGCGGTGGTTGCAGACGGGTTGGCGCAACTATTGCCGAGGCGTGCGAAGATATTAAGCTATTACGACCCTGATTATTCGGCTGCCTATGTTGATGAAGCTACAGAGCTGTTTCGCAGGCGGCATCTGGAACTGATCGCCCGACCATGGCCTGAGCATGATATTCAGGTGGAGTTAAACAGTAGTATGAAGACGGCAGATGCTTACTGGATGCAACTGGAATACCGGAGTGTGGAACCGGATACGTTGCGGTTGCTGTTCTCATTGGCAAAACACGGTAAAAAACTGATTGGCTTGTCGGCAAAATATGTGCGGGCGGGGGCATTGGTCGCCTGGTCGCCTCAGGTTCGTTTTATCGGACGCCAGGCGGCGAGATTGGCGAACCGGGTTCTTGGCGGTGAGCGAGCATCGCATATTGCAATCCAGCACCCGGAAAAGATGAAGGTCCATATCCGGACAGAAGATGTTGGTTCCGGAGGCCATGATGAGTAATTTCATTCCACGCTCCCTTTCTTTGACCAGGCGATTGTATGTTGCATTGATCCTGGCCGCAGCTTTGGTATTTACAGTCTTCTTTGTGACTGCATGGTGGACGGAAAGCCGTTCGCTGGAAACGATGTTGCAGGAAAATGGACGTTCACTTTCTGCCGGGCTGGAGCAGAGTATTAACCTTGGTATGCAACTGGGAGAAGTGGACTTTGTACGTGACGGTGCAAGCAGTGTAGCAAATATATCCAATGTTTTGTCTGTCGATATATATAATCCGGATGGAAGCAGACTGGTTCTGCTTGGCGGCAAACATGCGCTGTTAGCTTTGCCCCGACTAAGTAAGGCGAAACATGACGGCCTGATTTATGAGACGCTTGATGATGGTCGTCTGGAGCGTGTGATTGCTCTTGTTCATGCCAATCATGGTGAGTTCGTCGGTTACAGCGTACTCGATTTATCCCGTACCGGAGTCAATAAATCTATTGACTCGGTGTTGATGATGTCTGCGTTGATCAGCCTGTTGTTGCTGTTGTTATTCTGGTGGCTGACGGGGCTGGCCATCAGACAGTTGAAACGGCCATTGGATGAATTGGACCATGCCGTTGAATCTGTTACGCATGGTCAATTGGATGTTACTGTAAATGCCACAATTCCAGACCCGCTGGGCAGGATAGCCAGAGGTTTTAACCGAATGACGCAAGCTCTTGCCAAAGAAGAGCAATCGTTACGGCTGCACGGCAAGGCACTGGAAGAATCGGAACGGCGTTTCAGAGAGCTGTTTACTTACCTGCCTGTGGCTATGTATATGGCTGAGGTGGATGGGCGGCTGCTACAGTGTAACCCGGCTATGGCGAAACTGTTTGGCTACGAGTCCACTACAGAGATGCTGCAAAATGTGGGAGGTATGTCGGAACTCTATTCAAGTCCGGAAGAAAGGGATGTTCTGGTTGCGGAGTTGATCCGAACCCGGAACATTGGCAGTCGAGAAGTCAGGCTGATATCGAAACAAGGAACGGAAATTCATGGCTTGCTTAATGCTCGTCTGGCTATTGATGAAGACGGGCGGCCGAGCGGCGTCGAGGGTATGATTCAGGATATGACTGAATTCAGGTTATTAGAGGGTCATTTACTACAGGCGCAGAAAATGGAGGTGGTAGGACAACTGGCGGGGGGCGTGGCGCATGATTTTAATAACCTGCTATCAGTGATTCTCGGTAATGCTGAATTGCTTGCGGCACAAGTTTCAAGTGAAGGTAAAGCTTACCATTATGCAAAACGCATCAGGCAGGCTGGCAAACGGGCTGCCGAATTGACCGGGAATTTGCTTGGTTTTGCTCGCAAGGGTGATATGCGGCATGAGCCTGTGATGGTGGTCTCATTACTTGAAGAAGTGATTAGCCTGGTTCGGGAAACCGGAGACCGCCGCGTAGATATTGCATTGAATGTCAGCTCCGATAATTTGCAAATCATCGGTGATCCGGGGCAGTTGCATCAGGTGTTTATGAACCTTGCCGTGAATGCTCTGCATGCTATGCCGGGTGGCGGAGATTTGGTATTTGATGTCACATCAAAAGGGGATAAGGTGCTGATTCGTGTCAAAGACTCCGGTGTGGGTATGACAAAGCAGACAGTGGACCGTATTTTTGAACCGTTCTTTACGACGAGGGAGACAGGCAAGGGAACGGGTCTCGGATTATCCATGGTGTATGGTATTATCGAAAAAATGGATGGAAAGATTAGGGTTGAGTCCGAACCGGGTCAGGGGACGGCGTTTGAAATTACACTCCCATTGCTGCATTTGGAAGAAACATCTTCGAGCTGTGAAAATACAACCGAGATGAAGAAGGTTTCGATGAACGGCCATGTTTTGCTGGTTGATGATGAGCCGCTGTTACGTGAAGTGGGCGAGGAGATTTTGAGAGGCTGCGGGTTTGACGTCACGACTGCGGCAAGCGGTGAGGAAGCGCTGGCAATGCTTTTCAGTGATGTGATGCAGGTAAATATAGTGCTGCTTGATTTGAATATGCCGGGTCTCGGTGGAGTGGAGACATTGCGGGAGATCAGGCGCAATGACGAGAATATGAAAGTCATCGTATTAAGCGGTTATAGTGAAACGACACTGGACTCGAGTAATCGTGAACTGCGTTATGACGGCTTTATCACAAAACCTTACCAATTCAGTGAACTATGCGCTGAAGTATCACACGTTTTGGAATCATGAAATGAAATTTGATCGTTATTATATTTCTGCTGAAATCAAAAAGAATCTACGCCAGTTGGGCTTTAAGCGGCCTACCGACATTCAGTTCAAGGCTATTCCATCCATCCTTGATGGCGAGGATGTGCTGGCGATTGCCCAGACCGGCACCGGCAAAACAGCGGCATTTGCGATTCCGGTCATTGATAAAATCCACCGTTATAAAAGTAGCAAACGTGCTTACGGGATCAAATGCATCGTCATGGCGCCGACGCGCGAGCTGGCTGTGCAGATTGGCGAGGTGTTCAAAAGCATTGCTGCACATACGCGTGTCAAAGTATTCACCCTGTACGGCGGGGTTGAGCAGGATCGCCAGATTGCCAAACTACAGGATGGCATTGATGTACTTATTGCTACGCCGGGGCGCATGTTTGATTTGATCAATCAGCAGGAAATTCGCTTGGCCAGTGTTTCCACGCTGGTGCTTGATGAGGCTGATCACATGCTTGATCTTGGTTTTATTGAAGATATTCGTTACATCAAAAAAATGCTCCGGGGTAAACATCAAACGCTGTTTTTCTCGGCTACGATTAATGACGAGATTAAAAAACTGGCCTATTCACAGGTGAAAAGCGCGGCGATTCGTATTCAGGTATCGCCGCAAGATCGGATATCAAAAAATGTGACGCATGCAGTGATGTTTGTGGAGATGGATGATAAGCGATTTTTTCTGCAACGTTTTTTGCAGGAGCATCCGACAGATAAAATCATTGTGTTTGTTCGAACCAAAGTGCGGGCCGAGCGCGTGGTCAGCGCGATGGCGCGCGTGGGCATTACGGTGGTCAGCATTCACGGCGATAAAGATCAGGCCGATCGCACCGAAGTGATGCAGTCGTTTCGGGAAGGGGAACAGCGTGTTTTGATTGCTACCGATGTGAGTGCGCGTGGTATTGATGTGCCGGATATCGCCTGTGTGATCAATTACGATTTGCCGGAAAAGGTGGAGAATTATGTGCACCGCGTTGGCCGTACTGGACGTGGGGTGAACAAGGGCGATGCGATTTCATTTTGCAGCAGCGAAGAGAAGCCGCTGCTTGAAGCCATTCAAGCGTTTATTGCCAAACCTGTTGATGTGGTGGGTGTGGATCAAAAAGTCTATGCCGAAATCACCAGCGCCCCACAGAGTCTGGATGCGCTGGTGTCCGAACATGAGGCATGGTTGAGCGGTAAAGGTAAAAAATCGAAAAGGCGAAGGTAGCTATCCAGCTCACCACTGGTTTGTCCGATAACTGCGTTAAAAAATGCTCACTTACAATAAGTAAACTGTGCTTTTTCGCCTTGTTCTCAAACAAATCATCGGCAATCTGAATAACTACCGGATTATTGCTGAACAGGTAAAAGGCGAAAAAAGAAATGATTGAAGAATTATTATCAGCGCATCAGTTGCGGGTGTTGGGTAGTTTAATGGAAAAGCAGATGACCACGCCGGATTATTATCCGCTAACGCTCAAGGCGCTCACTGCGGCTTGCAATCAAAAGAGCAGCCGAGCACCGGTGATGGATTTAACGCCCAGTGAAGTGGGTGGCGTGGTCAATGATTTACGCGCCGAAGGTTTGATTACCGCCCGCATGGATGGCCGGGCGGACCGTTATGAACAACATTTGTCCCGTAAACTCGGTATCTCAACCAAAGAGCGGGCCGTGCTCTGTGTGCTGATGTTACGTGGCGCACTCACGCTCAATGAAATCCGTATCAACACAGGCCGCATGGTCAGCTTTGAAAGCTCTGACGAGTTGCAAGATTTGCTGCAATCATTGATGGATCGTGACGATACTTTACTGGTTCGCATTCCGCGCGCCGCCGGCCAACGCGAAGATCGTTATGCACACCTGCTATGCGGTGAACCGGAGTTTGAAGTGGCTGCCAGGGGAGCAGGTAGCTCAAACGGCGGCAGTGATCTGGTTGCAGATGATATGACTGACCGGATAGCGCAACTGGAAAAAGAAGTCGCGGCTTTGAAGGAAGAAGTTCTGCAACTCCGCGACATGGCAGGATCAGAAAAAGATTGAATCATCATTGTTGGGCTGAATAGCGATGCAAGTCGCGTTTGCAACTACCCAACGATTGAATAAACAACATGAAGCATTTATGCATGTTGTTTATTTAAGAGTTTCAGCAGGGAGAAAGGAATAATCAGTGAATAAACTCATTACATTTGAAGGCGTGGACGGCTGCGGCAAGAGCACGCAATTGCAGCGTGCTGCGGCATGGTTGCGTGGCTTGGATCATGATGTTGTGACGACGTTTGAGCCGGGCGATACGGGGCTGGGCAAAGAAATTCGCACGCTGTTGTTGGCCGGCGAATTCGTACCGGTGCCGGAAACCGAATTATTACTGTTTCTGGCCGATCGGGCCCAGCATGTGCGGGATGTCATCCTGCCTGCATTGGCATCGGGCGCCTGGGTGCTGTGTGACCGATATTCCGATTCGACGCTGGCTTATCAGTTGGCGGCTCGGAAACTGGGTGAGGGGGCGGATAATTTGGGTCAGATGTTGCGCTTCGCCGAGTGCGGGGTGATTCCGGCGCTTACACTGTGGTTTGATGTGCCGGTGGATGAAGCGATGCGGCGTATGAAGAAACGGGCTGAGAGCGGTGAGAAAGCCACCCGACTCGATGATGAGGCGATATCGTTTCATGAACGCGTGGCGACTGCATTCGGGCGGCAATATGCATCGGAGCCAGAACGCATCGTTCGCATTGACGCGGAGCAGGGCATGGGTGATGTCGAGCAGCAGATGATAGACGTGTTGACGCGGCGTTTCGGACTGACGGCATGAGCCGGCTATACGGCCATGAGGCCACGTTAAGCAGCTTTACCGAGTCGCTGGCAGTAGGAAATCTGCATCATGCCTGGTTGCTGTACGGCATGAAGGGTATCGGCAAACACACATTGGCGGAAATACTGGCCGGATTGCTGATGTGCGAATCCCAGAGTGGGTGTGGAACATGCCATGGCTGTAAAATGCTGGCGGCAGGTTCGCATCCTGATGTGTTCAGGCTCGGCCTGATTGAGGGGAAACGCGATCTGAATATCGAGCAGGTGCGTAGCGTGTTATCTTTTTTATCGCTCAGTGGTGCGGAAAGCGGGCGGCGCGTGGTGATTCTCGATGATGCGGAGCGCATGAATAATCAGGCGGCCAATGCATTGCTGAAAGGGTTGGAAGAGCCGTCTGCCGGCAGTGTGTTGTTGATGGCTTGTTCCGATCTGGAACGCTTGCCGGCTACTATTCGTTCGCGCTGCATGTTGCAGCAATGTTCGCCGTTGACCGATACCGATGCGCGGGCGGTATTGCAACAACAGACGCCACCAATTGATGAACGATATCTGGATTTGGCCGTTAGTCTGGCCGATGGTTGTCCGGGCGTTGTGTGTTGTTTGCAGGATGAATCGACCGCCAGAGCTTTGCAGGAATGGCAGTCGCTGATTGCCGACCCGGCTAGCGCTGATGTGGGCAAAATCGAAACGTGGATACGCGCCCATGTCAAAACCGTGCCGCATCTGCTGATAGCGCGGATGCTGGCCACCTCTGTTTACCCTGCATTACAACAACCTTGTACGGCATCGGCATTTGAGAACAGGGAGTTATTACAAAAGGCCTTGCATGAATGCATTCGCTGGCCGGGGGATGTGGTACGCCACAGCCTGCGCGCAGGCCCTGCTTTACTGGCTTGTATTCTGCAACTGCGCTCGGCTCTTAAGGCTACCTGAAAAACAGCCAAAGGCGGGAACCGCAGATGAACGCGGATGAGAAGCAAAGATAAAGCTGTTTCGGCAATGGAAGATGGTGGCTATAGTTGCCGTCGCCAGTTTCAGTTTATCACTCAGGCCATGATGATTATTGAATGAATAGTCGTTTCATCCTGATTTACTTTGTGTCGCTTGTGATGGGCAGGATGCCCGAATGCCGTGAGCGCATGGATGCTCATGAACGGCTGGTGAAATGTTTTTGACTTTATTCAATAAGAGCCGGAGAAAACAGTTCTGATGGAAAACTATTACGTCACCACCCCTATTTATTATGTCAACGATGAGCCGCATCTTGGCCATATGTATACTACGATTGCAGCTGATGTGCTGGCGCGTCACCAGCGCATGAGCCAGCGCGATGTGTTTTTCCTGACTGGCGTGGATGAGCATGGGCAGAAGGTGCAACAGGCAGCCGAGGCGCGTGGTATTGAACCGATTGAACTGGCCGATCAGGTGGTGGAACGCTATCAGAGCCTGTGGCCGGAATTGAGAATCAGCCATGATGATTTTATCCGTACCAGTTCGGATCGGCATAAGACCGGGGTGCAGGCGATGTGGCGGCGGCTGGAAAATGCCGGCACGATTTACAAGGATTTCTATGAGGACTGGTATTGTGTGCCGTGCGAAACCTATTGGACCGAAACGCAGTTAAAAGATAGCGATTGCTGGGATTCAAAACATTGCCCGGACTGCAAACGTGCCGTTGAGAAAATCCAGGAAGAATCCTATTTCTTTCGTCTGAGCGCTTTTCAGGATCGTCTGGTTGAACACATCAAGGCCAATCCGGATTTCATTGCACCTGCATCACGTCGCAATGAGGTGTTGAGTTTTATTGAGTCGGGCCTGCGCGATTTATCTGTTTCGCGCACGACATTTTCCTGGGGTGTGCCGGTGCCGGGCGATGAAAAGCATGTGATTTACGTGTGGATTGATGCGCTGACCAATTATCTATCCGCCCTCGGTTTTCCTGAACCGGAGCAGCCCAAATACTGGCCTGCCGATGTGCACCTTATCGGCAAGGATATTTTGCGCTTTCATGCCGTCTATTGGCCGGCCATGTTGATGGCAGCTGATTTACCCTTGCCTAAACGAATCTATGCCCATGGCTGGTGGACAGTTGAAGGCGAAAAGATGAGTAAATCCAGAGGGAATGCGCTTCGACCTGATGAATTACTTAAACAATATGATGCGGATGTGTTGCGTTATTTTCTGCTCAGGGAAGTGCCGTTCGGACAGGATGGCGACTTTTCATTTGCGGCACTTAAACAGCGTTATAATTCGGAACTGGCCAATGATGTCGGTAACCTGCTGAATCGCTCACTGGCCATGCTGAATAAATATCGCGCTGGCGTGCTTGGCACTGTAGCAGAAGAAAATGGAACCGATCGTGCCCTGATTGCCGATGTTGAGGCTATGCAGCGCGAAGTGGCGGATTACATGGATAAGCAGGCATTCCACCTGGCGCTGGATCGCATCAATGCAGTGGTGCGGCATGGCAATCGTTATGTCGAGGGGAATGCGCCATGGGCATTGGCCAAACAGGGGGAAGATGCGCGGCTCGATACGGTACTCTACCATCTGGTTGAAACATTGCGCCTGGTGGCCTTGCAGCTGCTACCATTTATGCCTGAAAAGATGACGGACATGCTGAGTCAGATTCTGGATCGCTCTGTTCAGGCTGATGATTTCAGTTTCTCTGCCGATGGTGGCTGGGGTGTACTCGAAGCTGGTCAACAGTGCAGGAAGTCCGAACCATTGTTCCCGCGCATGGACTGAAGCGTCAATCCTGCTAAAGTTTAGCGTTCATCATGCCGAAAAAGATCTTTCAGCGCTATATGCCGGATCACAGGAAGATACGTGATCAAAAATGCTTGCGATGCTTTGGCACGCTGCTGCATAACCCCGCGCTGTGGCATTTGAATCGCCATTCTCTGGCCCGGGCTTTTTTCATCGGTTTAATCTGTGCCTTTATTCCTGTTCCGTTTCAGATGGTGCTGGCGGCTGCCGGTGCGATTCTGATTCATGCCAATCTGCCTATTGCAGTGGCATTGGTCTGGTTGACCAATCCGGTCACCATGCCGCCGGTATTTTATATCGCCTACAAACTGGGGGCGTGGGTGATGCAAATGCCGGAACAGGCGTTTCATTTTGAAGCGAGTCTGGAGTGGGCGCTCAACGGCATGGCGGCTATCTGGCAGCCTTTCCTGCTCGGTTGCGCGATTCTCGGGATTATCAGTGGCATTATTGGCTATATCACAGTTAAAATAGCCTGGCGCTGGACTGTCGTTCGCAGATGGCGTCGGCGGCATCAGCATATCGCATAATATTCCGCCCTTGTCTGTCTGGAAGGCTGTAGAACAATCGATAACAGAAACATTGGGTGCACACTCCGCCTTTACAATCAGGTATAAACAGACGATTAGTGGCGGCAGCATCAACCGCGCTTTTCGCATCGCTAGTGATCAGCATACCTATTTTCTGAAACTGAATCAGGCCGAACAACTGGATATGTTTGAGGCCGAAGCGGCAGGATTGCATGCACTTGCTGCGGCGCATGCCATTCATGTGCCGGTTCCAATCTGTTTCGGGGCTGATGCCGGGCAGAGTTGGCTGGTTTCCGAGTATATCGAATTCGGCAGGGGAAGATCAGATTCGAATCACCTGCTCGGCCAGCAAATGGCGACCTTGCATCGCCAGTTATCGAATCAATTCGGCTGGTTTCGCGATAATACCATCGGTTCCACGCCGCAGCACAATGCGTGGTCGAATGAATGGGTCGATTTCTACCGGGAGCAGCGGTTACGATTCCAGTTTGAACTGACTGCTCGCAACGGATTTACCGGCTCCTTGCAAAGCAAGGGTGAACGTTTGATGGCGAATCTGGATGCATTCTTCTCAACCTATGCGCCGATACCATCATTGCTGCATGGTGATTTATGGGGCGGCAATCGCGCTTTTGATACAGCAGGAAAGCCGGTTATTTTCGACCCTGCTGTATATTATGGAGACCGCGAAGCCGATATCGCCATGACTGAACTATTTGGTGGTTTTGGAACGGATTTTTACGCGGGCTACAACGAAGCATGGCCGCTGGATGCAGGTTATGCAGTGCGCAAGACTTTGTACAATCTCTACCATATTCTCAATCACGCTAACCTGTTCGGCGGCGGCTATGCTGCTCAGGCTGAATCGATGATTGGTCGATTATTGGCTGAAATCTAAATCAAATTATTGTCCGGCGACAGTCATGCCGGAGATGGCAATTGAAGGCACGGCGGTGGAACCGAACCACGTCAGATCAGAGCCGACCATGGCGATGTTGGCGAACATATCTTTCAGGTTGCCGGCGATGGTGATGCCCTGAACCGAGCGGCTGATTGTTCCGTTTTCAATCAAAAAACCACCGGCGCCACGTGAATAATCACCGGTGACGCCATTGACGCCGAAGCCAATCAGTTCTGTAATCAACAAACCATGATCCATTTCATTGAGCATTTCCTGTTGTGTTTGTTCTCCTGCCTGCCAGATCAGGTTGGATGAGCCGATGCCAATATCACCGGTCAGGCCGCGCGAGGCGCTGCCGGTTTCCGGTTGTCCTAATCGCTTGGCCACATAGCGGTCGGCCAGAAAGGTATTCAGCCGTCCCTGATCAATGATGCAGTTACGCGAACAGCGTGTTCCTTCGCCATCGAATAAACGATTGCCCATGCCATCGGGGTGATCGGGGTTATCTTCAATATGAACTGAGGCGGGGAAAATGGACTGACCCAGACTATCGGCCAGAAATGAGCGTTGTTGTAATACAGCGCGCCCATTGATTGCGCCGACCAGATGGCCCAGCAGGGATGTGGCAGTGCGTGGTTCGAATATTACTGTGGCCTCGCCGCTATCCATGCTGCCTGGGTTTAAGCGTGAAACGGCGCGGCTGGCAGCTTCTTCTGCTATTTGATGCGGTGAACGCAAATCCGCTGCGTTAAAGGCGCGGTGCCATGCGTAATCACGTTGCATGGCATCAGCGCTGCCGGCAATGACAGATATGCTCAACGAGGCGGATGCTTTGGCATATTCGGCGGCAAAGCCGTCGCTGGATGCAT
>CAYUBK010000021.1:0-15930 GCA_964442955.1 uncultured Zetaproteobacteria bacterium
CGAATTGGCCATGCTGGAAGCAGCGCATGATGGCAAAGAGCAATATCACTTAGGGCAGGTTGTTAAATCCGCCCAGCGCGGCGCTGATCTGGTGCGGCAGATGCTGGCCTATTCCGGGCAGGGCCAAATTTCGATGGGGCAACAGAATTTCAATGATTTGATTCGGGATGTTTCGGAACTGCTGGGTACAGTGGTAGGCAAACAGATCAGATTAAACCAGTCCTTAATGAAGGATTTGCCGGATATCTACGGCGATAAAAACCAGCTTACGCAGCTGATTATGAATCTGATTACGAATGCAGCAGAAGCCATGCAGGAAAAATCTGGCGAGATTATGTTGCGCACGGACGTATGCCACCTCTCGCGTCAGGATATTGCCAGTATGTATATGCCTGATAATGCGAAAGAAGGTGAATTTATACTGATTGAGGTGAACGATTCCGGCTGCGGCATGAGTACACAGACTCAGGCTCGTATTTTCGATCCGTTTTTTACCACCAAGGAAACGGGGACCGGTCTCGGGCTGGCCGCATTGCTGGGAATCGTAAGAAGCCATGGTGGAACACTGTCGCTGAAGAGTGAGCCGAATGAAGGCAGCTGCTTTTCCATATATTTTCCGCAGCTTGCAGATAGTCAGGAAGCTGGCAGTCAGAAAAGAGACTACCAGAAGGTAGGATACCGGGGTATCTCAGGTGATTTTGTGGCCAAACCTGATTTGCAAGGGGTCGTATTGGTGGTGGATGATGAAGATGCAGTAAGGGATGTCGCCAAGCGTTTACTGGAGAACGAAGGCATTCAGGTTATGACTGCCCGCAATGGAGTTGAGGCCGTCAGTGCATTCCGCAACCATGCAAATAAAATTTCTCTGGTTCTGATGGACCTAACCATGCCTGAAATGGATGGAGAGCAAGCTTTTCATGCCATTCAAGCGATCAGAAAAGATGCGACCATTATACTTAGCAGCGGCTTCCCAGAGAGTAAGGCTGCGGAGCGATTGCGCCGCTTTGGGTTGGCCGGATTTGTCTGTAAGCCTTATACCCGTGGTGTACTCTTGAATGAAATCAGCCGGCTGAGTCCGGCCGATATGCCTGCGCAAGGCTTGGATTCCTGAGCTTTTAACCCCATATAAGCGTCAAGGAGTTGTCGATATGGATATGAACCGCATGACGCAAAAAGTGAACGAGGCGCTGGCTGCGGCGCAGCAGTTGGCAGTACGCTTGTCGCATCAACAGGTGGATGGCGAGCATATGCTGGCGGAATTACTGGCGCAGACTGATGGCCTTGCCCCTCGCCTGCTGGAGCAGGCTGGCGCTTCTCTTGAGGCGTTCAAAGCCGCAATACAGCAATCGCTGAGTAAGCGTCCGAAAGTCAGTGGCGCAGCCATTGAAACCGACAAAGTGTATATCACCCAGCGTTTGCAACAATTATTGCTTAAGGCCGGTGATGAAGCGGCTCAAATGCAGGATGAATATATTTCTGTCGAACATGTCTTGCTAGCCATAATTGAAGAAGGCGATAGCAGCGATGCCGGCAAGTTATTAAAACAACACGGAATTTCACGGGCCCATTTTCTCGAAGCACTGGAACAGGTGCGCGGGCATCAGCGGGTGACCACTGATGCGCCGGAATCGCAATATGAAGTATTGAAGAAATACGGCAGCGATCTGGTTGAACTGGCGCGAGCCGGGAAACTCGATCCGGTGATCGGACGTGATAGCGAAATCCGCTCGGTGATTCGCATCCTGTCGCGCAAAACCAAGAACAATCCGGTGCTGATCGGCGAACCCGGCGTCGGCAAAACAGCCATTGCCGAGGGCCTGGCGCAGCGCATTGTATCTGGTGATGTGCCCGAAGGCTTGAAAAACCGCAGTTTGTTTGCGCTGGATATGACCTCGTTAATGGCGGGTGCGAAATATCGCGGTGAGTTTGAGGAGCGATTAAAAGCCGTACTCAAGGAAATCAAGGAATCGGAAGGGCAAACACTGCTGTTTATCGATGAATTGCACACCATTGTCGGAGCCGGCAAAACAGAAGGCAGTTCCGATGCCGGCAATATGCTCAAACCCATGTTGGCACGCGGCGAATTGCATTGTATCGGCGCTACGACGTTGGATGAATATCGCCAGCATATCGAAAAAGACGCGGCGCTGGAACGCCGTTTCCAGCCCATTGTGGTAGATGCGCCGGATGTTGAAGATACGATTTCGATTCTGCGCGGCTTACGTGAACGCTTTGAACTGCATCACGGCGTGCGCATATCCGATGGTGCGCTAGTGGCGGCGGCCACCATGTCGGATCGCTATATTTCGGATCGTTTCCTGCCGGACAAAGCCATTGATCTGGTCGATGAGGCCTGTGCCTCGATTCGTACTGAAATGGATTCCATGCCCGCTGAACTCGATGCGGTAACCCGCCGCGCCATGCGTCTGGAAATCGAAGAAACGGCGCTGAAAAAAGAAACCGATGAAGCCAGCAAAAAGCGGCTGAAAATCCTGCGCAAGGAACTGGCCGATTTGCAGGAAGAGCGTGATGCCATGCGCGCACGCTGGCAGCGCGAGAAAGGTGCGGTTGATCAGGTGCATAGCATTCGCGAAGCCATCGACCAGATGCGGCTGGATATCGAGGCAGCAGAACGACGTTATGACCTGGAGAAGGTGGCCAGCCTGAGATATGGTGCTTTACCTGAACTGGAGAAGCAGTTGATCGAAGCGGAATCCGCGACGTCGGAAAACAAGGCGTTGATCAGTGAAACTGTCAGTGAGGAAGAGATTGCCGAAGTCGTGTCGCGCTGGACGGGCATACAACTCACCCGCCTGATGGAGGGTGAGCGCGACAAATTATTGCGGCTGGAATCGGTTCTACATGAGCGCGTCATAGGACAGGATGAAGCAGTCAAGGCGGTGGCTGATGCCGTGCTGCGCGCGCGCGCCGGTATTCGCGATCAGCATCGTCCCATTGGCTCCTTCCTGTTTCTGGGGCCGACTGGCGTCGGCAAAACGGAACTGGCCCGCACGCTGGCGCGCACCTTGTTTGATAGCGAAGATAATATGGTGCGCATTGATATGAGCGAATATATGGAAAAGCATGCGGTGTCCCGGTTGCTGGGCGCGCCACCGGGCTACATCGGCTTTGAGCAGGGCGGTCAATTGACTGAAGCCGTGCGCCGTAAACCGTACTCCGTATTGCTGCTCGATGAAGTGGAGAAGGCGCACCCCGATGTGTTCAATGTATTATTACAATTGCTCGATGACGGGCGTCTGACCGACAGTCACGGGCGCACGGTGAATTTTCAGAACACGATTGTGATTATGACCAGCAATATCGGTTCTGAATTTTTGCTGGACGGTATTGATACCGAAGGCCATATCGATGCATCGGCGCGGGAGCAGGTGCTGGCAGCGCTGAAACAGCATTTCCGCCCTGAATTTCTTAATCGCGTCGATGATACAGTGATATTCAGTCCATTAACCCGGTCCGTGATTGCCGATGTGGTAAAGTTGTTCCTGACTGAACTGAAACAGCGACTGGCCGAGCAGGAGGTGGTTCTGGGCCTTTCAGATGCGGCAATCGATTGGCTGGGGCGGGAAGGCTATGACCCTGTCTATGGTGCCCGACCATTAAAACGGTTTATTCAGACGCATCTGGAGACGCCGGTGGCGCGGCTGTTGATTGCAGGCTCCGTGCAGGGTGGCGGGCGTATCATTGCCGATATCAGGAACGATGAACTGGTGGTCACAGCCGCTGATGCAAGTGCTGGAACAGCCGGCGGGTAGAATTTCCCCGTTGCGGCGTATTCCTTGCCACTGTTGCATGAAAACACCGGTGTTATGGTTGCGCCATGAGTGGTTTTGCGCTAGCAAGTCGACTCCAAATTCGAGAGGAGGATTTATATATGAAAAAAATGATCATGACTGCAGCGGCAGCTGCATTTGTACTCGGTGGCCTGGCTATGGCCCCTGCAACGGCTGATGCTAAACCATTTTGTGCTAGCTGCCACAAAGGGCATGGAAAAAAGGTAGGACCTGGCTTTGATGATGTTGTAAAAGCGTATGGTTCGGTTGATGCGGTTTTTGAGTTCCTGAACTCTGACAAGCCGTTGGAGCCAAAAGTAACAAAATTTGCCAAGAAGTCTAAAATCATGAAGTCTCAGTTGAAGAAATACCGCAAGCTCAACGACACGAAGAAAGCAGAAGTTCGCACATGGTTTGAAGAGCAGATCAAGTAAAACCCACCACGCCAACCGGCTTGTGTGATACAATGATTAGGCGGCCATTCTGGCCGCCTTTTTTGTGGGGGCCGGTTGATGCAGGTGGCGAGCTTGCCCGCTTTCAGATACTTTTTTAACACTGGGGCATGCTAACTACAGGCGCTGTTAGCGGTTTTTGTTACCAGGTGGCTCCAACTCGAGAGGAGGAAGATGTATGAAAAAAATTATCATGGCTACAGCTTTATCGGTATTGGGCGGCATGGCTATAGCTCCTGCAACAGCCGATGCTGCTGTATGGAAAAAATGTACGACCTGCCATAACTTTACCGACAAAACCAAGGTAGGGCCCGGCCTGAAAGGTGTTGTGGGTCGTCATGTGGGGATCATGAAAGGCATGAAATATTCCGAGTCGCTGGCTGGTGGTGATTGGGTATGGGATGAGGGGCATCTTCGGCAATGGATGTGTAACTCCAAGAAGGCTGTGAAAAAATTCACGGATAATCCCAAGGCCAAGACCAAAATGCCAAAGATGAAAGTATGCGATGCAGCCAAGCAGGATGAAGTGCTGGCGAAGTTAAAGTCACTATAGTTTAGCGATGCTCCGCTAAGAATGCTAAGAATGGCGGCCCGGTGGGTCGCCTTTTTTTGTGTCAGGGTGTCAATATCAGGGTTTGGAAAAGGCGCCTTCAATATCGGCCAGGGCAGGAAACCAGTCAATGAGCCATGCAGAAATGATGCTGAAGCTGCCAAGGAAAATCAGCGCGCCGACCAGAATGAGCAACACACCGGAAATCTTTTCAATCATACCAAAATGAGATTTGAAATGTTGCGCCCAGCGCAGGAAACTGTCGGTTGCCAGTGCGGCCAGCAGGAAGGGGATGCCAAGCCCGAGAGAATATGTAGCCAGCAACAGGATACCATGCATCATTTCAGCTTGGGCTCCAGCTACAGCCAGAATAGCGCCCAGGATCGGGCCAATACACGGCGTCCACCCAAAAGCGAAAGCAGCCCCTAGAACCAAAGCGCCGATGCCATGTTTGGCATTGACACCGCCGGTATCAAAGCGCGCCTCCATCATCAGCAGCGGGATGCGAATGATGCCGGTATAATGCAGTCCGAACACAATAATTATGGCGCCGGCGATTTTACCCAGCACAGCCATGTGCATCAGCATCCACTGACCGAGTAACGATGCCGAAGCGCCGAGTGCAATGAAAACAAGGCTGAAGCCGGCAATAAACCATAATGATTGCCCAAGCGCATGCCTGCGTACGGAACCGGTCATTTCACCATCGTGCTGACGTAATTCATTCACGGATACACCTGAAATATAAGATAAATAGGCTGGCACCAGCGGTAATACGCAGGGTGACAGAAAAGATAATAACCCGGCAATCAGCGCTCCGGCAAATGTAACTTCAATCATGTTTACTCCAATTTATTTCAATATGCTTGTTTTAGAATTATATGCAGCAAGCACGTTTCAAACCTCTTGGTCTGGGAAAATGGCAGTCGCTTACGGCGCCTTTGTATCCGAACCCGTTGAGCGCATCCAGTCCGCATAGGCTTTGGTAGTCTCACACTCCGTTTGAATGATTTCCGGCAATTCATAGGGGTGATGTTGCTTCAGCCAGTTGATCATATCAACGCTACATGCAGGTGTCGTTTTGATATGGATATAAAACTCATCCGTTTGTTCCAGCTTGTCTTTCCAGCGATAAATGGAAATGCCAGGCCCGGATATTTGCACACATGCTGCCAGATGCGTACGCATGAGATCGTTGGCAAGTATGCGTGCTTCGGTCATGGAACTGACGCTGGTATGAATCTGGCAAATTTTCTGCATGCGGCATGGTAGCGTATTTGTACTCAATCGGAAGTGCTCCGGTTACTATTTAGTGTTGTTCACTTCCCGGATGCCTGCTAGAAATGAGTCTGTAGGGGGAAATCATGTCATCAACCATTACCAGTATGCTTGAAGAAACACGCATGTTTGAGCCACAGCAGAATCCGCATGCCAATATCGCTTCGTTGGATGAATACCATACATTGCGCAGGTGTTTCTCCGACGATTTTGATACCACCTGGCGTGATTTGGCCAGGGAACATCTGGATTGGCGTGTACCGTTTACGCGCGTATTGAATAGGGAGCGCGCGCCGTTTTTCAGATGGTTTGAAGATGGCAAACTGAACCTGTCCGAGAATTGTCTGGATCGGCATATAGAGGCAGGATTAAGCGATCGTACTGCCATTATCTGGGAAAGCGAAGCAGGCGACGTACGCCGAATCTCTTACGCCGAACTGCTGGCCGATGTCTGCCGCGCCGCCAATGCCATGCGTGAACTGGGCATTGAGTCGGGAGATCGGGTGGTGATTTATATGCCGATGGTTCCCGAAGCCGCCATTGCCATGCTGGCCTGCACCCGAATCGGAGCCATTCACTCGGTTGTTTTCGGTGCATTTTCGGCCAATGCATTGCGTGACAGGATTGAAGATGCTGAAGCAAAACTGGTGATTACTGCCGATGGCGGCGGTCGCCGTGGCGGCGTGCATGCGCTCAAACCGAAAGTGGATGATGCCTTGAGCGGTGGTTGCCACAGCATTCGGCATGTCTTGGTGGTACGCCATGCCGGTAATGAGGTCGCCAAAACCGCTGGTCGCGATATCGATTGGCATGATGCGCTGAAGGTGCAACCCAATTGTTGCGAAGCGTTGGCGGTGGATTCGGAACACCCGTTATTTATTCTCTATACATCCGGCTCTACCGGCAAACCAAAAGGGGTTCTGCATAGCACAGCCGGTTATTTGCTGTGGGCCAGATTAACCATGCACTGGGTGTTTGATTTCCAGCCTGAGACCGATGTATTTTGGTGTACGGCGGATGTCGGCTGGATTACCGGCCACACCTATTCGGTATACGGGCCGCTGGCCTGCGGTGGTACGACGCTGATGTATGAAGGCGTGCCAACTTACCCTGATCCGGGCCGGCTTTGGAAAATATGCGCCGAGCATGGCGTCACTGTCTTTTATACTGCACCGACCGCCATCCGTGCGCTGATTAAGGCCGGCGATGAATGGCCGAATCAACATGATTTGTCGAAGCTGCGTGTTCTCGGCACGGTCGGCGAGCCGATTAATCCGGAAGCATGGATGTGGTATCATCGGGTGATTGGCAAAGGGCGTTGCCCGATTGTCGATACATGGTGGCAGACAGAGACCGGCGGTCACATGATTGCACCATTACCCTTTGCGACATCGACTACGCCGGGATCGGCCACCCTGCCGCTGCCCGGTATTGATGCAGCCATCGTGGATGAACAGGGCAAACTGGTGACCGATGGCGGTGGCTTGCTGGTGATTCGCCAACCATGGCCATCGATGCTGCGCGGTATCTGGAATGATGATGCACGCTATGTCGATACCTACTGGAAAAAGTTCAACAACACGTTTTATTTTGCCGGCGATGGCGCACGTTGCGATGACAACAGTTATTTCTGGATTATGGGGCGGGTGGATGATGTACTGAATGTTTCTGGCCATCGCCTCGGTACCATGGAAATCGAATCGGCATTGGTTTCGCATGACAGCGTCGCTGAAGCTGCCGTGGTGGGTCGCCCGGATGACATCAAGGGTGAAGCAATATGCGCCTTTGTAGTGCTTAAAGCAGCATGGAACGAGGGGCTGGTGGATGCACTGCGTGCGCATGTCGCCAAAGAGATTGGCGCCATCGCCAAGCCGGACGATATTCGTTTTGCCGATAGTTTGCCGAAAACGCGTTCGGGAAAAATCATGCGACGTCTGCTCAGGGATATTGCGGCCGGACGAGATATCACCTCGGACACATCCACGCTGGAAGATCAGTCAGTGATTGAGAAATTGCAACGTTCCGGGCAGGGTTAATGAACCATGTGCGTTAGTCTGGAGCAAATCTGAAACACGTATTCCATCATCCGGTTGGCGTGTTTCCATTTGCTGCCCGGTGGTATCTGGCTGCAATTGCAGTGGTCGGCCTGTTGGGCATTGCCATGCAGTTGTCCATTCAGGCACATGCACAGAAACAGGCGGCAAAGCTGATTCATGCCTGGGGCGATCGCGCCCATGTCGATATCGGCGATGTGCGATATCATTTGCTGCGGAACGGGTTGATTTTACAGGATATCCACATTGAACGCGGTGACGACGCAATCAACATCGGGCAGATGTTACTGCGAGCCAATCCGAAATTACTAACCAGCGATGCACCACGTATTGGCACCATTGATATCTCCGGACTCAAAGTAGAAATCACCCATATTGGTGACCCCGACATCTGGTCATTTGATCGCTATCTGAAGCAGGATCGCCACCTGAAGCAAATCTGGCAGGCGGCCACATCGCTTACCGTGCATAACGGCGACATCAAACTGTACCTGCACGACAAAGGTACGCCTCCGATTGAATTAAGCGGCATATCGGTCCGGCAGCATCTGCAATATGCCATGCGTCGCATCACCGGTTCGGCACAGATGCAGCAGGGCAGGGTAAGTTGGCAGTGGGATATGGCTGCGAGGCCCGGCTCTCTGGTTCCGCAACAAGCCGAACAGTGGTTATCGAAAGGCTGGCTCAAGTGGCAGGGGCTGGATGCAGGGAAGCTGGCGGCAGCCATGGGGCTCAAACAAATGGTTGGCAATCTGAGCACAGGGCACCTGCGTGGTGGACTGGGCTGGTCCACCAGCAGCCAGGGCAGTGAGCCGCTGTCGTCCTTGAATATTCGTGGGGACATGCAATTCGAGACAGGTGCGGGCCGAGTGCAATATATTGCGACAGCAGATGGCGGACGTTGGCAGGTAGATGTGGATGCTGCGGCATGGCCACTGGGTCCATGGTCGGATTCATTGCCAGAGATTGGTGAACGTCGGTTAATTTCAGCCCGGATAGATGGCAAAATGCATTGGCAGGGGCATCCCGGAAACTGGAATATCAGCAGCGATCAGGGCTTCTTGCATGATGTTACCTATGCTCACCCGGACAGCGATGGGTCTCCGGCATGGTACTGGAGCAGAATTAATTACAAACACGCGGCTATTCAAACGGCCAAACACCAGCTTAAGCTGGCTGAAGTCGATATGCTGGATTCCAGGCTGGTGCTACAGACAAAGCGCGTGGATGTTGCAATCCGCGCGCTCGATAAACAGGCGGATGATGCAGATGCCGAGCTTGTGAGTGCACAGCAGGGCCATGCTGTTGAGGCCGGGGATGCGGAAAAAGATGCAGTCTGGAATATCAATGCGGATAAAGTAAATGTTCAGAATATGGTACTGGCACTGGCCATGCCGCAGGGCAAGGTGACACTGGAATCACTGGACGGGCGAGTCAGTTGCCGGCAGGGCGAAGCACTGAAATTCAAACTGCATACACACGAAGAAAATAGTGCGGATAACAGTACGAAACCGGCTGGTGAAGAAAAGGGTAAAGATCAGCCACATTGGCAACTGCGAGGAAAAGCAGAAAAAAACAGCCGGGGACAGTTGGTATCGGCCAAGATCAGATTACAGGGCCGCCATATCCCGGTGGCTCGGTTGCGCCCGTTGCTGCCGCTACAGGATGATGCAGAACGTCCGGTGAAGCTGTCCGGAGATACTGAACTGAAGGCCGGCATTACAGTAGATCATGGCGAATGGCAGATGCAGGGCAGGGCGAGTGTTCGGGAGTTAAATCTTGCGCATGGCGGCGATGTGATCCAGGCCGATCAAATCAGCTTGCGATTCGGCCCGGTCGGTATGGGGGTGGAGGCTCAGGTCATCGACAGCATCGATACGCAGGGGTGGCAGTATATTGCCGCTCTCCATCCGTTGGCATTGCATGTGGCCGAGCAGACCGACAACGAGGGTGCTTCTCAAAGTGGAGCAGCATGGTGGGTAACCACCATGCGTAATAATCATATCGCTATCACTCGTTTGAATCTGGAGAATGGTCAAATCAGCGTTGGGCAAGAGCAGGCCCTTTGGGCGGATAAGGTGAATATCGAAGCTGCGAATATTCAAAGCGATCAATGGTCGGATATTGCTGTGACAGCAGAAGTCGGCGGCAGTGCTTTTTATCTGAAAGGCCGATGGCAAGCATTATCAGATGTGCAGCGTTTCCGGGGCGATGCCGGCTTGAATCAGGCAGAACCGTTTTTCCTGCATAACTGGATGGCTGCATCCGGTATTCCGCGTCTGATTCAGGGGCGTTTATCGGCCAGCTTGCAGCTGGACGACGGGCAAGAGCCGGACAGCTATCAAGGCAAGGTAAAGCTTCAATTACTTCAGGGCCTGACGGAAACAGGCGTTTTTACAGCCGACCCTATGCTGTCCCGAACCGGGTATAGCGCGCCCGAGTTATTGCAGCGTCTGGAGCAGAGTCCCGGCGTGATTGCGCTGCAATATGATGTAAACGGATTATGGAATTCACAACCGTTTACGCTGGAACGGTTCGGCTTATCCATGCTGACGGCGGTGCATGATGTGGCCCAATCAGGCAGTTGGCGAGAAGATGCTGCTGAAAAAAATAGCGCGGATGCAGCCATAGAAGCACGCATTCGTCTGCATGGCCGGGAACGGCTGTCATTGAATGAGCGCAATCGCTTGTCCGTAGTAGTACGAAAACTACGCCAGCATCCGGAGATGATGATTGTGCTCAGACCCAAATGGACTGGCGCGGTGTTAACTGAGGAAATGAAGCAGCGCATACGGCGTACCAGCCAATTGATTGAAAAATATATGACTCACCGCAAAATCGATAAACGCCGAATTTTCCCCTTGTGGCCGACAGCAGATGATCAGGTCGATGAAATCGGTTCAGTTCAGGTGGAAACGAAAATTACAGGGTAGTTACAGCTAATAGGGATGTCACACGTCGGCGGCGATTTTGGCCTCGATGAACTGGGAATGATGCAGTCCCATCAGGTCTGCCATGCGGCGAATCAACTGTTCCTCATACGGGTCGACAAAACCATCTGCCCTGGCTACAGCCCATAATTCTGTAAGTATGTCGATGCGCTCGGCGGTGGGAAAGCCTTTCACGACCACCGAAGTGAACTGGTGCAGATCAAGCGCCTGCTCCACTTCCTGTAAAGCATTGTCGATTAAATCATGGATTTCCACCTGATCCAGTCCAAAGCGTTTTTCCAGCGCCAGAATGATTTCGCTACGTTCGGCTGATTCCAGATGCCCGTCCATACGCATCACTTCCACCATCAGCGCCGCTACTGCCAGCGAGATATCATGTTTTTTCTTTTCCTGTGGACTGGCTGCCGCCTGTTTCCATATCTGTTTCAGTTTATTGATCATGGCCTAAGCCTAGTGGCCAGCAGAGGCTTGGCAATGAAGCGGTAAGTCTTGTGACTTGTCTGAGCGATCATCATAGCAATCATGGCTGATTGCAGGTGAATGATCATGATTAACTTAAGCCCTGTTATGCCTGCGACCGAAACCAAAAAAGTATGGCGATGGCCTTCTGTTTCTTACCCACAAACTTTTCATTGACATCGCTTGCCCCCCCCCCGCAATAATAGTGCCAATCTATTTCCTGGGGAGGGAATCATATGAAGCGCCAATTGTTATTATTGTCGGTAGCGGTGTTGTACGCGCTACCGGCATATGCAGCGGATGCTGCACCGCCTTCAGATATGATGGCTGCCGAGATTGCGCATGAACAGCAGGTTCAGGCACAGCTCAACCAGCTACAGCAACAGCGTGATGCTGCTTTTCTGAAACAGTTGGAGGCCGAGACTCTGATTGAAGAGCAACGGATGCTTGCAGCGCAAGGCGGTACACCGCAAACGACAGGGACACCCGCCCCGTAAGCTGATTTTCCACTGACATTTCTGTTTTTTTCTAACGCCGGTTCATTCCGGAGAGGATAGTTCCATGCATCAGATTCGCTTCTGTTTCATAATTATATATATGCTGCTGTTTGCCATGCCATCGTATGCAGCGGTGGATATGAGTCAAAGCCGGGGCGATGTGCTCTCGTATGTTGGTTCGTTCACGGAGAGTATTCCGATTGCCGTCGCACCGGGGCGTGCCGGTATGCAGCCTGCATTGACGTTGCAATATTCATCATCACTGGGAAATAGCCTGTATGGTTTCGGCTGGAATCTGGATATGACCCGAATCGAACGCGATACACGCAACGGCGCGCCCAAATATAATAGCGCAGACACATATCTGCTGGTAATGAAAGGAGCCCGGCAAGCACTGGTTGCAGTAGGCGGCAATGAGTATCGCGTCGCCAATGAGAACTCATTTTTGAAGGTTACGCGTACGCCATCCGGGTGGGTTATTCAGGATCAGAAGAATACGCTCTATACGCTCGCTGCGCCGTGGCCGACAAGCGGGTTAAGGCAATTCAGCTGGAGCTTGAGTCAGGTTGTGGATGTTCACGGCAACCGGATGAATTATGTCTATGCCGATGGTGGTCAGGGTCACCGTTTGACTACCATCACTTATGGCGTCAACAACCGGGTGGATTTTGCCTATGAATCTCGTCCTGATCCGATCATGAGTTACCGCTCCGGCATGCGTAATGATATCAAGCTACGCCTGAGTGCAGTGCGATCCTATGTTGGCAAGCAACTGGCCAGTCATATCGGTTTTAGCTACAAGCCTCCGGCGCAACATGATCATCGCAGCCTGTTGAACCAGGCAACGATTTTTGATGTAGATGGAAAATTGCCGTCACGTAGCCGCGTGTTTAACTATGCCATGCAGAACCAGTCCAGCCCGGACGGCTTATGGGAGCCGGTGTATGCCAGCGCAGGCAATAACAGATCAATGGTCAGGAGTTGGCAACAAACAAGCATGGTAGGTATCGACATAAACGGTGACGGCGTACTGGAATATGCTAGAGGTTACCTCTGGCGTAATGGCAGAAGTTATTTCCAACCGTCATTCTCAGTACCTGATGCCGCTATCAGCCATTATAGTTATACCCGCAGCAACAGAATTTATACGGTGCAATCTCCGGCTTACCTGGCCAGTGCCTATCAACGAACATTAAAAACCCATTATCGCGAACGTGCGATTGTGGATATGAATAGCGATGGCTATCTGGACTGGGTGGTGCATGCCGCTACAGGCGAGTGGCGCATTTACTATCATAACGGGTCAACATTCAATAGCAGTTATGAGGCATGGGCTGATCCTTCCGCTTCAACCGCCATGCATGCCCTGTATGATATTAATAGTGATGGTCTGCCTGATTTACTCTCGCTTGTCGCTGGTAGCAGAAATAACTGGACTGCCTACATCAACACGGGCACAGGCTTTGCTGTTCAAGGTTATCCGGTGTATTTAAGTCAGTGGCCGATTCCCGACTATTCGCGTTCGTTAAGGTCCATGGTGCAACCGGCCATGGGTATGGCAGATACCATGCCGGGCATACTGGTGCGTCAGGCATGGAACGCGAAGCCGTTGATGGCATCGGTGACTGACCTGAGCAGCGGCATGACCAAAAGCGTTGAATATACATTGCAAACCGGCATCGCCAATGCGCCGAAGTTGAAGCTTTGGACGGTAAAACGCATTACAACATCCGGCCCGGCAGTTGAAACTCGATCATCGCTTTATAGCTACAGCGGCGGATTGTTTGTAAGGAGCAAGCGTGAGTTCCGTGGTTTTGCCACAGCTATCCAGACCGACGAACAGACCGGCATGGTTACGTCGACAACTTATGCGCAGGATCTGGTTTATCAGGGGCGACCCACGCAGGTTATCACAAGCCTCAATGGCTCACCGCTGTCTGTGGCAACCACGACATGGTCTGCCAAGTCGTATAACAACGGCAAGCGGAATTTCGCATATCCATCGAGCACGCACACAATCAGTTACGGACTGAACGGTGCATTGCTGAGTGATACCACGACGACATTTACATATGACAACTTCGGTCATCTGCTGACATCCACATCAACCAGTACGGACGGTTTCAGTAAAAACATTCGGAATACATATAGCGGCTCGGATACTTGTCCGGGTGTGCAAGCTACGGTGACCAAATACAGGCGGGTGCAGAATAGTATGCCGTATTATATCCGATGGAGCAGCACGTATCAGCACTACTCCCGCTTACAGCGCTCTCATTCAGCAAGGGCCAAGAGGCTTGCCAGAGTCTATTTTACCCGGCTGAACAGTCATGATTGGGGTTATCATCTGGTTCCCTACCAGGGTTCGGTTACCGTGCCGGATCAGGCTTGCTGGACGGTAAGAAATCTGACCCGTGCAGATGTGACGGGCACCTCGCCGGCTGACACGAAAACCCGTAGTTCCAGTTTTGCCTATTTTTCGAATGGTCTGTTGAAGACAGAAACCATCGAGCCGGACAATGCATTGCTTCGACAGGCAACTGATTACAAATATGATACCTACGGCAACCGGGCAACGACCACGGTCAGCGGCGCAGGCATTACGCCGCGCACCACGACAGTGGCTTACGACGCCAACGGGCACTTCCCGCTCAGCACGACCAATGCATTGAATCACAAGGAAACCTATGCATGGGATGCCCGTTTTGGCACGAAACTGAGTTTGACCGGGCCGAACGGGTTAACAACGCACTGGCAGTATGACGGCTTTGGCAGAAAGATCAGAGAAGATCGCGCTGACGGCACCTTCACAGCTATCGATCTGTCCAATGCGCCGGCGTCGGTTACCACCACGGCCAGCGGCAGTAACCCGTCCACAGTCTGGTACGATGCTATGGGCAGAAAGGTCAAATCGGTCAGTACGGCATTTGATGGTACGCTTGTGTACAACGAAGTGGCCTATGACTCGCTGGGCCGCAAGTGGAAAGAATATCTACCCTATGTGAGTACACTAGGGTTGTTTACCGAATACGCTTACGATGTCTTAAACCGCCCGATTCAGGTGACTAATCCGAATGGCGATGTGGCGACAACCAGCTATGCCGGTTTAAGTGTCACCACGACCAATGCCAGGGGACAAGCCACAACGGCAGTCAAGAACAGTCAGGGCAAAGTCATCTCTGTGACCGATGCTGCCAAGGGAATCATGACATATGCTTACGATGCATTCGGTAACTTGATTCGGACTATGGATGCAGCAAGAAACATCACGACCATGGCCTATGATATCCGTGGCCGCAAAACCGGCATGACCGACCCGGATATGGGTTCCTGGACATACGCTTATGACGCGCTGGGCAACCTCACCTCGCAGACCGATGCCAAAGGCCAGACGACCACCATGCAATACGACCAGCTCGGGCGTATGATTTCCAGAACGGAAGCGGAGGGAACTAGCACCTGGGCGTACGACACGCAGTGGCTTGGCGCACTGAGCAGTGAAACAAATGGCATTGCCTCCAAAGCTTATATCTACGACACGTTTGGACGGGTGAAGTCGGCAGCAACCACCATCAACGGCCAGACGTATAACGTCAGTACCGGCTATGACACTATTGGTCGGGTCAGCACCATTACTTACCCAACGGGTATCACAATCAGGCGCAACTACAATGCGTTTCACTACATGGCTTCAGTCAGCAATGCCGCCAGTGGCGCAATCATCTGGCAGGCCGATAGCATGGATGAGTATGGGCGCATCAGCAGTGAAAGCTTCGGTAACGGAGTAAGCACAACACACATTTATGATGCGGTGCGCGGGACACTGACCGGATTACAATCCATATCCGGCGGCGCAACCATCCAGAGCTGGTCGTATAATTATGATGCGATTGGCAAT
>CAYUBK010000021.1:16030-19317 GCA_964442955.1 uncultured Zetaproteobacteria bacterium
ATCCGGCGGCGCAACCATCCAGAGCTGGTCGTATAATTATGATGCGATTGGCAATATGAAATTCCGCACCGATGCTGTGATGGGGTACACAGAAAACTTCCAGTACGATAATCTCAACCGGCTGAACACGGTTCACGATGCAGGCGGCGTACTACAAAAACAGTATCAGTACGATGCGATTGGCAACATCACCTACAAATCCGATGTGGGTTATTACGGCTACGATCCGAATCATGTGCATGCGGTACAGAGCGCAGGCGGCAATGCCTATGCCTACGATGCCAACGGCAATCAGATCAGCGGTGCGGGCAGATCACTTTCCTGGACGAGTTTCAACAAACCATCGGGCATCAGCACGGCAAACGGGTATACGGGTTTCGCTTACGATGCCAGTCACAACCGTGTACTGAAAACCACGCCGACTACCACCACCGCATACATCGGCAAGCTTTATCAGCAGACCACCATGAACGGGGTTATCAAGGATGTGAGCAACATCTATGCGGGCAGTAAATTAATAGCGAGCATCGAGGAAGTAGCAGGCTTGTCCACCATCAAATACATGCACGGCGATCATCTGGGCAGTATCAGCGTAATTACAGATGCCAATGGCGCGGTGATTGAGCGGCTACGCTTCGACGTGTTTGGCGCACCGGTTGACCCGAATACGGGCGCAGCCAAGGCCAGCTTTGGTGCCACCAACACGGAGCGCGGCTACACCGGCCATGAGATGGATGCCTCCACCGGCCTGATCAATATGAATGCGCGGCTGTATGATCCGGTGCTGGGAAGGTTTCTTAGTGCGGATACAGTGGTTTCAGGGCCGGGGAATATGCAGAACTTCAACAGGTATTCTTACGTCAACAATAATCCGTTGATTTACACGGATCCGACAGGGCACTTTATCTTCACGATTGGTGCCGCTATGTTGATTGGAGCACTCGTTGGAGGAATCTCTGCCGGAATTCAGAGCAATTGGGATTTTAGCGCAGTAATGGTTGGAGCCTTTGTTGGTGCAGTAGCAGGCGCAGCCGGGTTCGGTGCAGGAGGAATGGCAGCCAACAGTGCGCTTGGTGCCACCATAGGAGGGAATCTGGCGGGAGGCATTGTGGGTGGAGCCGCTGCGGGGGCAACTGCTGGATTTCTTGGAACAATGGCCAGTGGTGGAGGAAAGTTCTTCAAAAACACGGTGAATGGCGCATTCTTCGGAGCAGTGGCAGGCGCAGTCAGTGGCGGGTTGATGGATATGCAATTTATTCAGGTGAATGATGTCATCGCATCCATGGCAGGGGCATTTACATCAGGAACCATGAGAGGCGGCTTTGACGATGGATTTATCGCGGTGGCTTATGCTGCGGGGGCGATGGCGATTTCTTATATTGTTCGTGGTCCGCTTGGAGGTGCGGCAGGAACCTCATCTGATACAATCAATGGCGATACTAAAGCCAGAGGAAGGCGGCACCTTCCAAAAAACTCATTAGCATATAAGAGCCTTGTTGAAGACGGACGTATAGGTCAAGAAACTCTTAAAAATACATGGTTATACCCGAATGAGCCGGGAAAAGTTCCATCAGGCTACGACGCAATTACTATTTCTGAAAACAAAATCTATTTTAATACTGGGTCATATGATCCTAATTCAGTGGATGGTGCTAGAATTATTGCCCATGAATTCGTTCATGTTTCCCAATACCATGCAGATGGTTCTAGGTTTGGTTTTTTGTTCAAATATGGCTTGCAAGTTATGAAGTATGGATACGAGAGGGCACCTTATGAACTGGAAGCATATCAATATGGGAATCAGCTTTTCCCATAAAGAAAAAATTGGAGTGATGATATTATTATCACTTTTAATTAGTGGTTGCTATGGGGCAGTCCCAAGGTGTGATATTATGGAGCTATGCCATTATAGTAATTTCTATGATGGTGTTAGCATGCAAATACGGAAAGACAACTTTGATCAATTATCACCTAAAAATCAGGTGGAAGTATTTATCTATGGTGTGAAATATCGTCACCATATGCCTTTTGGCATCATTGATAGAATGAAGGCAAAAGACCCAAGTGTTTTACCTATATTGATTGATATAGTAGAGAAATATGGAGACCCGCGTGTTAGAGATATCTCTGTAAAAATATGTGAAGCGATCATAGTGAGTTATCCTGAAGTAAAAAAAGATAAACGGGTAAGTCAGTTTGTTATTGAAAGTAAAGAAATAGTCCGCCAAGAAAAATCCAAGACCGATGAGATTATCAGGCAATACCAATGGTGAATTCAAGTTACAAGTGCACCACTTTTAGCCACTCTAAAGCAGAAAACGCAGAAAACGGGGACAGAGAAAACGGGGACGCTCTGGAGGAAAAGTCAGAAAAGGGGTCATCAAGAAAAGGGGTCACAAGCAGGAAAGGGGTCAAGCAGGAAAGGGGTCAGCCCTTGTATTGCGGATTATGGTTGGTTAAGGTTTCACCATGGCAAGACCATTACGCATTGAGTTTGAGGGAGCAGTTTACCATGTGACTGCTCGTGGTAATGCTCGTTCTGACATTTATTTATCCGATGAAGATAGAGAAATGTTTCTTACGGTTCTGGCCTATGTGGTGGAGCGGTTTGGTTGGGTTTGTCATGCCTATTGCCTGATGGATAATCATTATCACTTGATGATTGAAACCCCGCAAGCGAATTTAAGTCGCGGGATGGGTTTGCTGAACGGTATGTATACACAACGATTTAACCGAGCACATAATCGTGTTGGGCATGTGTTTCAGGGAAGGTTTAAATCCATTGTTGTGGACAAAGAATCATATCTTCTTGAGTTGAGCCGTTATGTCGTGCTGAATCCGGTACGCGCAGGGATGGTTGAAGATGCTGGCAGTTGGATGTGGAGTAGTTATCGCGCAATGACTGGAGCGTGCGTTTGCCCCAAGTTTCTTGATGACAGTTTTTTATTGGCGCAGTTTGGCAAAACGAAAAGCAAGGCAAGATTGTCATACATTTGTTTTGTGCGGGATGGTATGGGTAGTAAGCCATGGGATATGTTGAATGGGCCTGATATTCTGGGGGATGATGATTTTAGGAGTGCATTGCAATCACAGGTAAAAGGCCATGATATTGATATTCCAAAACGAAAGCAGGTATTGCGCCATTTACCTTTGGTTGAAATTGCAGAAAGTAAAGATGATCGTGGTGCCTGGATGCGGGAGGCGTATTGTGAACATGGATATACAATGCAAGCCATCGCAGAGTTTGCTGGTTTACACCATTCGACCGTGAGTCGATTGATTAAAGA
>CAYUBK010000022.1:0-18109 GCA_964442955.1 uncultured Zetaproteobacteria bacterium
GAACGAACCGTCCTGCGGGCGATAGACTTCCGTGCCGGTCAAATCAGACGGCAGCAAATCGGGCGTAAACTGAACGCGATGAAAATCGCCTTCCAGGCCATCGGCCAGCACTTTAATGGCCTTGGTCTTGGCCAGTCCGGGCGCGCCTTCTACAAGCAGATGCCCATCGGCCAGCAGCGCAATCAGCATGCGGTTGACCAGTTGCGCCTGACCGAGAATGCGCTGCTGAATCTGATTATTCAGTTGTTGTAAAGGGTGTGACATGGGTTTGAATCTCCGTTGACTAGTAAAAGAGCATATTGATGCATGCGCACTCATGAAGTGTGCAGGATGAGTTCTTCAGATTAAAAATTTGTGAACAGAATTAGTGAACAGACTCCGCAATTAAATCTTTCTCATCTCCGGAATACTTGATGGCCACTTGATCGCCCGGCGCAGGTATCGGTCCTTTCATTTCACCAGCAGCAGTAAACGTGATCGGTCCGCCGGTCTGGGCGTCACGGATGGTAAAATGATTCCCGTCCACGCTTAACACCTGCCCAACATGGGTATTCGGCCCGGCGGCATCACAGGCATAGGCCGATGTCGATAATGCAAGGCCACCCGCCAGCATAGCTGCAACTGATAATGTTATTTTGATTTGTTTGTGTATGGAATATTTCATTATGTTACCTCCGAAAATTATTCAACCATCAATCATTGGTCGCAGCAATCATGGCAAATGCATCTCTGTACAGTGGTCGACGACCAAGCCATAGCCTTGCAAAAAAGAATGAAACGGGCTTCAACTTAATAAGCGCCAACAGCATTAGCAGGCTCGACCCCCCCATCATCCAGAGCGCTCCCGACAGCCCTTTATCCACCAGCATGGCATAAGTGAAAAAGTAGACACACAGCGTCAAGGCAAACACGACGCCAATCACCACAGCGATATTTTCCTGTTTTTTCCTGATTGATTCAATAATCACAGATTGGTCAATTTCGGTCATGCTATAAGGCTCCTGATCGTAAATCATTTCATTTCGCTGCCAACTCTACTACATCCCAATCTTCCGACAAACCAATGCCTTTTACAATCAACAACGGAGTAGCTTCAACCACCAGGCAGAAGTTTCCAGCCCCGGGCAGGCGGAAAAAACATCCCTCCAAATGAGGAAAAATCTGCCCCTTAAAATATTATACCCTGAGATATAAATTTATAACTATTTGTTTTATATATGCTTTTTATACACTCAAGACTGGCAGCAATCTTGCAATAGGGAGGTTGTAACAAGCAGCAGGCAAACACACAATATGCAAGGGCAGGAGCAACTTATGCAACTTGGTTTCTTTATTTCGGGCGTGGCGGGCCAAATGGCGCAGGGTAAACTGGATAATATCAGTAACAACCTGGCCAATGCGAACACCGTCGGTTATCTGGAAGATCGCGTCGCGTTCTCTTCTCATTTATCCAATAAAATGGCTGGAGAAGGGGTTCCGAATCAAACTTCTTCAGCATTTCTTTCAATGGATCAGCAATATATCAGCACGGAGGCTGGTACGATTCGACATACAGGAAGTGACTTTGATTTCGCTATCCGTGGCGATGCCTATTTTCGTGTCAGAATGGACAATGGTCAGGAAGCACTGACCCGGGCAGGCAATTTCAAGATTGATGCAGATGGCAACCTGCTCACCCAGGGTAATTTACCGGTACTGGATCAAAGCGGTTCGCCAATTCAACTGCCCATCGGCGAAGTCAGTGCCACAGATAACGGCTCCATCTATGTCAATGGCCAACCGGTTGCAGATCTCGGGCTATCCATGCTTAAAGATGAGCGGCAAATCACCAAGGTCGCTGGCGCGCTGCTGACTACGCCCACATCCAACAAAACTGATGCCGATAAAACCGTATCGGTGCTTCAGGGCGCAGTGGAAGATTCCAATGTGAATTCGATCAAAGCCATGGCGCAGATGATAGACACCATGCGCGCTTACCAGTCAATGATGAAAATTGTAGAACAATATAACCAACAGGCCGGCCTGCTCAATGACAGAGTCGGCATGGTTCAGGGATAAGGGAGCAGATTATGATGCGATCACTATGGACTGCCGCCACCGGCATGGCAGCGCAAAGTCTCAACGTGGATGTGATTTCCAACAATATTTCCAACGTCAATACCACCGGCTTCAAACGGGGCCGCGCCAATTTTCAGGATCTGATGTATCAACAAATTAAATCACCGGGTTCAGAAGCCAGTTCAGCTGGCACACAGCTACCTACCGGTATTCAGATCGGACTGGGTGTTAAAGCTGCCAGCGTCGATAGTATTTTTTCAGAAGGCAGTTTTCAGCAAACCGATAACCCGCTCGACCTGACCATTCAGGGGCGCGGCTTTTTCCAGATTCAACTGCCCAACGGAGACACCGCCTATACTCGCGACGGTAAATTCAGCGTAGATGCACAAGGTCAACTCGTCACCCAAAATGGCGACCAGGTGCAACCCGGCATCACCATTCCCACGGATGCACAAGCAGTGCAGATTTCTCCGGATGGTACGGTATCCGCCGTTCAACCCGGAGGTGTACAGACTATTTTGGGACAAATCCAGATTGCCGATTTCATTAACCCGGCCGGCCTCACCCATATGGGCTCCAATTTATTCCAGACCAGCAACGCCTCGGGCGAAGCTGTGATTGGCAACCCTTCCGAGAACGGTCTGGGCTCCATCGGCCAGGGCATGCTGGAAATGTCCAATGTCAGCATGGTCGAAGAAATGGTCAATCTGATTGCAGGCCAACGAGCCTATGAAATGAACTCCAAGGCGATTCAGGCAGCCGATGAAATGCTGCAAACCGCCAACAACGTGAGGAGATAAGCATGCTCCGCCACCCATTCTCGATGCGATGGACTGAACGTCTGCTGATGCTGTCTGTGCTGATGCTGCTGCCTGCCCTGAGTTTGCCTGCTTATGCTTTAGCAGCACCGGATTCAGCGTTGCAGCGTTCACTCTCATCGTTTTTCGAGCATGGCGTAGTGGTGCGTGGCGCTTCAGCCGAATTGATTCGGGTGGAACGCTGGCCGGAAACTCAGGGGCCGGTTCTCTGGTCCCTGCCGGTTTCACTACACGGCCACCCCAAACGCTTTACACTAATCGCAGAACAGAATGGCAAACGCTGGTATGTGCCGATACGCGTACACTGGTGGGCCACGGCGATTGTATTGAACAGGGTTGTTTCGGCACGAAGCTTGCTCACACTGGATATGTTGAATAAAACACGCAGTGATATCGCCGGTCATAGCGGTCAGTGGATCGAACACAAAAACGAACTGGTTGGTATGCGCCTGAATCGACGTATGAACAAGGGTGATCTGGTGCTGAGTAATTTTGTTAAACGCCCACCTCTGATTAAACGCGGTGAACTTGTGAGCATTCTGCTCGATATAGGCAGCCTGCATGTACGAACCGAAGGCAAGGCCTTGCGCACTGCCAGTCGTGGTGACCGCATCCTGGTCAAAAATCTACGCAGCCATGAAGTCGTCCAAGCAGTTGCAGAGCGCTCCGGCACGGTGCGTGTAACACTACGGGGGAATGCAGGATGAATATCAGGATCATAGCCTGCCTGTTGTTACTAGCGAGCATCGCCATGACCGGCTGCATGCCCAGAGCAGACAAGGCCGCCAGTGAAAAACAAAAACAGCGAGTGGAACAGGCTCTGAATACCGCTATCCCTGATACCAGCCATACCGGCTCATTATGGGCCAATGGTGGCTCCGGACTATTATCCGATCCCAAAGCAGCCATGGTTGGTGACCTGGTTACCGTGCTGGTGTCGGAAAATGCCAAAGCCACCCGCTCACTCGGCAGCAAACAGAGCAAGGCTTCCGACCGGAAATCAGGATTTACCGCCAACCTCAAATACGGCGGCTCACTGGGCAATGCCGATGTTAATCCATCAGGCGACCTCGGCATGACCAATTCGAAAACCTTTGATGGTTCCGGCTCCACCAATAATTCGGATACGTTGACTGCCAGCATCACTTCGGTGGTCATGCATGTGTATCCAAATGGTAATATGAGAATCACTGGAAAACGTCTGCTCAATGTGAACCATGAACCGCAGGAAATAACTTTTTCCGGCGTCATTCGCCCTATCGACATCACACCAGATAACACCATTCCCTCATCCAAAGTGGCGCAGGCATACATAAGCTATGGCGGCACAGGTACACTGGCGACAGTTGCCCATGAAGGCTGGTTATCGCAAACACTGGATCAGGTATGGCCATTTTAAGCTTATTTAGCAAATATAGCCTGTTGCTGGCATTAATGGTCTGTTTCATTCCTGTGCAGACGCAAGCCGAACGCATCAAGGATCTCACCAATATTGAAGGCGTGCGCGGCAATGCGCTGGTCGGTTATGGTTTAGTCGTCGGTTTAAATGGCACCGGTGATTCAAGCACATCATCTCCCTTTACCGTCAACACTATCACCGCCCTGCTCGAACGACTCGGCGTGAATGTGCGGGCTGATATCAGTAAAATGAAACCGAAAAATATCGCTGCCGTCATGGTCACATCTGAACTTCCGGCTTTCGCCCGGCCCGGTTCCCAATTGGATGTCACCGTATCCAGCATTGGCGATGCCAAGAGTCTCAGAGGCGGCACACTGCTGGTAACACCTTTATTGGGCGGCAACGGTCGCCCCTATGCAGTTGCACAGGGCGGCGTATCTATTGGTGGCTTTGCCATTTCCGGCAAAGGCGCAAGCACAACCAAAGGGCATCCTACGGCCGGACGCATTCCCAATGGCGCACGGGTGGAAAAAGCCGCGCCGCGAGGTCTCTCCGCTGATCAGGATCATATTACCCTGACCCTGCGCAACCCTGATTTCACGACGGCGGGTAATATTCAAAACGCTATCAATGCCAAACTTGGTAAGGGCATGGCACAGGCCATTGATTCCGGCACCGTGAAAGTATGGAACCCTGAAAGCAACGCCATCGCACTGATTGGAAAAATAGAGCAAATCGATGTTGCGATTGACCATCAGGCCGTGGTGATTGTGGATGAACGCACCGGCACCATAGTGATGGGTCAGGAAGTGCGCATTGATACTGTCGCAGTTGCGCATGGCAATATCACCGTCAGCGTGGCCGAAAATCCGGAAGTTTCTCAGCCCAATGCATTCGCTGCCGGTCAAACAACTACAGTGGATCGCTCCAGCGTTGATGTGCAGGAAGAGGATGCCAAGCTGGTGGTACTGCCCAAACAGGTATCATTATCTGAACTGGTCAGCGCACTCAATGCAGTGGGCGCTACACCGAGCGATTTGATGGCCGTATTGCAAGCCATTAAAGCCGCCGGTGCGCTGCATGCCGAATTGAGGACGATGTAATGCGCGACCTGGTCGAATCCGTTATTGATGGCATCCTGCAACAGGAAAAGATGCAGCAACATGCCGCCAATCAGAAAAAGCATCGCGCCATCATCAAATCACGTCCGGCGCACACACAACCCATTAACCAGACCAGACTGCATGCAACCGGCCCACAAATTTCAGCATCCCACAAAGACAGAGATCCGGCTTTATGGAAGGTCAGCCGACAATTTGAAGCGATCTTTGTGCAGCAAATGATGTCGGAGATGCGTAAAACTGTACATAAATCCGATTTCATACCGAGTGGATTTGCCGAGGATATACATGGTTCCATGATGGATGAGGCCATTTCTCAGGCCAGCGTCAGACACCATAGTTTCGGCATTGCCGATAATATTTATCGCCAATTGGAAGCATCGCAATCTCGCTCAGGCCAGACGGGTTCAAAGCAGTCTGGATCCACCCAAACCGAATCCATTCAAGCAATTTCCACTTCTGCCGATAAATTAAAGGCAGATCACAATCTAACTTTGGAGGCAAGCAGACATGCGAATTAACCGCTCAAGTGGGCCGGCAGGCATTCAGAAATCCGGCAATGCCTCAAAAGGTAAAAGCAAGGCCGCCAGCAACGGCAGAGCCGGTGACTCTATCAAGGTAAGCGACGCTACATCCCTGCGTGAGAAAGCGCTGGAGATGCTCGGCGATATGTCGGCTGTACGTCTGGAACGTATTGAAGAAATCCGCGACGCGCTGGAAAGCGGTAGTTTCAAATCAGACAGCAGAAAAGTGGCATCCCAGATTGTTAACAATGCACTGGCGGAACACCCATGGTCATAATCCAACAATCCGAAGCGGCTATGTTGCAACTTGGTCAGTTGCTGGAACAGATGGATGTATGCGCACAGGAAATCGAAATCATCACACAACACGAATATGAAGCCATTCGCAGCCTTGACGCCGAACAGCTTATCCATTTTGGCAACCAGAGAATCCTGGCACACCAGAGCCTTGTACAACTGGAACAGAAAAGCCGCCAGTTAATGGACGACTACCGGATTCCCAGCCAGCATACCCTGTCATCCGTGATTGATATGTATGCGGGAGAACAGACAACGGCATTTCAGGCCCTGCGCAAAAACATTTATGAACGCATGCTGCGTGTGGATAAGAAAACGCAGGAAAATCGCATGCGCCTGCATGCCGCCTACAACGTATCCTCCACCATCCTGCAAAGCCTTGGGCTAAGGCAGGAGGAACAGACCTACCAGCGCACAGCAACCATGAACGCGGCAAGCAAATGATTTTCGATAGCCTGAATATCGCGGCAAGTAGCCTACAAGCACAGCAAAAGGCTCTGGATGTGATCTCGAATAATATTGCCAATGTCAATACGCCCGGCTATTCAAGGCAAAAAGCAAATATTGCGACAATGGCGCCGGAAAAAATTGCCGGCCTCAATCTGGGCCGAGGTGTGAATGTCGCGAGCATTGGTCGAATCGTTGACCCGATCATTAATCAGGCGATGATAAATAATGGCTCCCAATTATCTTACTGGAATACAACACAGACCGGTTTAAGTGCGGTCGAAAATGTATTCGGAAGCCTGCAAAGCACTGGCCTTGCCTCGGCGCTGGATGATTTTTTCCTGTCCTGGAAACAACTGGCCAATAACCCGCAGGACAATGGTCAAAAGGTAAATGTCAGGGCAAAGAGCAGCGTACTCGTCGGTAACCTCAACAATATAAAGCAACAACTCGGGGCAGTGCAGGTCAATACGGATGCAAATATCAACCAGTCCATTATCAAAGCCAATCAGATTCTGGATAACCTTGCTTCATTATCTGTTCAAATTCAGCGCACGGAAGCAGGCAACAAAGGTATTGTCGGACAAGCTAATGACCTGCGCGATCAACGCGATCAGGCCGTCCGTGATCTGGCCAGGATCATACCTGTTCAGCAAGTCGACACAGCTGATGGCTCATTAATGCTGCAAACCCTGAATGGCAACCTGTTGGTACAGGACAACACAGCACGCCATCTTGCACGCGGCACTGCCGGCATCGGTAATTTTGCCAATATTGTTATTCAGGGCACCAACGTAGCGGTTGATAGCGCTATTCAGGGCGGTGACATCGGTGGCATGCTCAATCTGCGCGATAATAAGCTAAGCAGTTATATTCAGCAGGTGGACAGTATCGCCGCCAATCTGATTTTTTCAGTGAACCAGGCCCATGCCAGCGGTGCATCAGCCAATCGCATGACCAGCCTCAACGCTGGTCAGGGCTCCAATGCCGCGCTGGCTCTGAATGATCCAACCCAAACGGCTCCTTTTGCGAATCAGATTCAGAGTGGCAGCTTCACACTGCACGTTTATGATAGCACCGGCGCCGCCACCCCGGCCGGCGGCACATCCATTGCTGTGACTGCCGGCGTGAGTACGATGAATGATATTGCAACAGCCATCAATGCTGTGGCTGGTGTATCAGCTACGATCAATGCATCCGGCCAATTAAATATTGCGGCGGCTGCAGGCAATACGTTCACGCTGTCGGGAGACAGCAGCAATGTATTAGCGGCTTATGAAATCAACAGTTTATTTCATGGCAACAGCGCTGGCTCAATCGCCCTGTCATCTGCTGTGCAATCCAGTGTCAACGCCATCAATACCGGTCAGGTCGATCCACTCACCTCCAGCATCAACCGGGGGGATAACACTGCAGCATTGGCTATCATGGCCTTGCAGAATACAGCCCTGAGTATTGATACAACCGCCTCAGCCAGCCTGCATGACCGCACCACATCATTATCGACACAGTATGGATCGGATACTGCAGTGGCACTGCAGCAAAAAGATTACCGCACGATTGAGTCCGAATCACTGCAAAACCAAAGGCAGGCGATTTCAGGCGTAAATACGGATGAAGAACTGATTGCCATGATTAAATTTCAGCGAGCTTACGAATCATCGGCCAAGGTGATTACCACAACCAATCAGATGCTTGACTCGCTAATGGGGCTGATCCGATGAGAATTTCTACCAGCATGCAATATAACAACCTGCTTTCCGGCATTCGCAATCAGCAAAGCATTCAGGATGCAGGCAATGCCAAAATCGCTTCCGGAACGCGCTTCCAGACACCTGGCCAATCGGGCCTGGATTACAAGGTTTCACTGGATATCCGCCATGCACAAACGGCTGCCCAGAGTGGCATTGATGCCAGCCGTACTGTCGAATCCCGCTTGAATATCAGTCAGTCGCTACTCAATGATATGGGTAATTTGCTCAAACGTGCACAAACGATTGCGGTGCAACAATCATCGCCGGCGTTGGCTATCGGTGAACGACAGGCTGCATTGCAGGAAATGAATCAGCTTGCAAATCAATTTCTTTCTGACACCAACCAGAAATGGCTGGGGCAATCCCTGTTTGCCGGCACAGCTGTAGACCAGCCGGCATTCACGGATGACGGTCTCGGCAATATCAGCTACACCGGCAGCAATAAGGATCGCATCGTTTCAATCAGCGACACTCAGCAGGTTGCCAGCAATATTCGCGGTGATCATCCGGCTTTTGCAGCCGCATTTACAGCCATGCAGAGTTTTAAGACAGCTTTGCAAAATAATGACCAGACTGCAATTTCCAGCGCACTCGGCTCTCTCAGCAACGCTGGCAACGGCATCATAGATTTGACCAGCGATGCCGGTGCCAAGCTCAACGCCATACAGTTCTCAATAACTTCGTTTGAAGATATGAAAGTGAACCTGGACAAGCGCCTCATTGCCCATGAAGGCGTGGATATTCCTGCTGTTGTTGCAGAATTGCAGCAGTCCAGTATCGCCATACAAGCTGCATATAACCAGATTGCCCAACTTAAATCTCTCAGCCTGACCAATTTCCTCAGGTAAACGATCATGCTGGTTCTGCGCAGAAAAATCGGACAGGTCATCTGCATCAATGATGATATTCGTATCATTATTCAGGATGTGCAGAACGAACATATTGTGCGCATCGGCATTGAAGCACCACCGGAAATCCCGGTGCACCGTCTGGAGATATATAATTTAATTCAACAGGAAAATAAATCTGCCGGAGGCGCTGAAGCGCTGAAGTGGCTGAAAGGAGCATCCCATGATAGCAGTACAGGCGACTCGGAAGATCATGATGAATGAAGCAGAACCAGCCCCGGACGCTCAGTCCGACGAGGCTTTTTATTTCCCGCAAGGCATGGCCGGTTTTAGCGAAGCCAGAGAATTCGGTTTTATCTATCAGGGTCATGGCGACATTGTTTGTATCCAGTCCATTGATCATCCGGAGGCTGCTTTTCTTATTACGCAGTGGGATGAGCAACGATTGGGAAAAGCGCCGATACTTTCTGCCGACCAGTGCAACTGTATTCAAGCCAGCAGCCAGGAAGATATTATGTGGATGGTGGTGCTTAACCCCTTTATCGATACGCAATGGGTTACAGCCAATCTCAAAGCCCCCGTTGCACTAAATCCAACATCACGCACAGGTATTCAATGTATTCGGCAGGAAGCTAATCTGGATCTTCGCTATCAGTGGATGCGCCAACCTGCCTGACAGACATAGATTGTCGGGGCGATAATAGCGATTCATAAATATCCCCCAATCCTGACCGTTGTACTTGCAGCATGCAGCCCATGCTTTTATGCTCTGCTAATTCCGGTTTAATTCAACTCAATCCATTTGGGAGCAATCATGGAAGTTTCAGAACTGCTTGCATTTACAGTAAAAAACAAGGCATCTGATCTGCACCTGTCATCTGGCGAACCGCCGATGATTCGCATCAATGGCGATATGACTCGCATCAAAATGCCGGATATCGATAAACGTGAAGTGCAGAGCATGGTGTATGACATCATGAACGACGGCCAGCGCAAAACGTTCGAAGAACACCTGGAAATCGATTTCTCATTCTCACTCGGTGACATTGCCCGTTTTCGTGTCAACGTCTTTGAACAACGGCGTGGCATTGGCGCGGTTTTCCGTGTCATCCCCAACGAGGTTCTCACACTGGATCAGTTGAACTGCCCGCAGATTTTCCGCGATATTGCCATGACGCCACGCGGCATCTGCCTGGTCACCGGCCCGACAGGCTCGGGTAAATCGACCACGCTGGCGGCTATGATTGATCACCGAAATGATAGCGAGCGCGGCCATATTCTGACCATTGAAGACCCGATTGAATTTGTCCACCGTTCCAAAAATAGTTTAATTTCGCAACGCGAGCTGGGGCCGCATACGCACTCATTTACCAATGCCCTGCGCAGCGCCCTGCGTGAAGATCCGGATGTGATTCTGGTTGGCGAACTACGCGATCTGGAAACCATTCGTCTTGCCCTGACAGCAGCCGAAACCGGCCATATGGTATTCGGAACCCTGCATACATCCTCTGCCCCCAAAACGATCGACCGCATTATCGATGTGTTTCCGGCGGCTGAAAAAGAGATGGTGCGCTCCATGTTGTCCGAATCGATTCGCGCCATTATTTCGCAAACGCTGATCAAAACCGCCGATGATCAGGGGCGTGTTGCTGCACATGAAATCATGCTGGGCACGCCCGCCATCCGCAATCTGATCCGCGAAAATAAAATTGCCCAAATGGTTTCAGTCTTGCAAACCTCATCGCGTGATGGCATGCAAACACTCGATTCTACCCTGCAACAACTGGTCAAATCGCGTAAAATTACCGTGCAGGCCGCCATGGAAAAAGCCAGTAATAAACAATTATTTGGCGGCGGCGTCATTTGATAGCATACCTGATGAACAGGAGAATAATGAATGAATAGATCGGACACGAAGAACCTGTCCCTCAAGCAGTTATTAATGGTGATGAATAAACGGGATGCATCCGATCTGTATATCACAGCCGGCATGCCTCCCTCCTACCGCATCAATGGCAATGTTTACCCCCTAAAACAACCTCCACTGACAGCATCCCAGTGTGAGAAACTGGCGATTGGCAGTATGAGCGAACGGCAACGCGCCGCCTTTGCGGCTGAATATGAAATGAATCTGGCCTTATCTTATGACGATATTGGCCGTTTTCGCGTTAATATTTTCCGCCAGCGCGGGCATATCGGCATGGTCATTCGCAAGGTTAATCTGGAAATCCCCACCCTTGATGGGCTGGAACTGCCGGAGATATTCAAGGATATTTCCATGCAGAGCCGTGGCCTGGTACTCATGGTGGGCGCCACCGGTTGCGGTAAGTCCACCTCACTGGCTGCCATGATCGACTGGCGCAACAGCAATCAGGCCGGCCATATTATTTCAATTGAAGATCCGATTGAGTTTGTCCATGAACATAAAAAATGCGTCATCACCCAGCGCGAGGTCGGTACCGATACGCTGGAATATCAGGCAGCTTTGAAGAATACCCTAAGACAAGCGCCAGATGTCATCCTGATTGGCGAAATTCGAGATCGCGAAACCATGGAGCATGCGCTGGAATTTTCCGAAACCGGTCATTTATGCCTGGCCACCCTGCACGCCAACAACGCCAATCAGGCGCTGGAGCGCATTATCAATTTCTTCCCCGAAGATATGCACCTGCAAGTCAGCCTGAACCTGGCACTGAACCTGCAAGCCATCCTGTCGCAGCGGCTGGTCAAAACACCAGAAGATAAACGTTTGCCGGCCATTGAAATTCTGATCAATACGCCGCGCATTTCTGATTTGATCGGCAAGTGGAATATTGCAGAAATCAAGGAAGCCATGGCTGCCGGCAAGACTTACGGTATGCAAACCTTTGATCAGTCCCTGATCGGCTTGTGGATGGATGGCCTGATTACCGAAGATGAGGCTCTACGACATGCCGATTCAGTCAACAATGTACGGCTGCAAATTAAAATGGTGAATTTAAAAGATGGCGGCGGCGATGAGGGTGATCTGGATCAGTTATCCGGCAATATCGAAGTCCGCGATCTGAGTATCTGATGCCATCCCGCCAGTTCATCGATGAATTGTTACTGCTGGCTTTTAAAAACGGCGCATCGGACTTGATTGTACGCACCTTTGACCGGGTGCGCATGCGTATCGGCGGCAATATCGTCACTGTTCCGGCGGAAAAACTCAGCCAACCGGATCGCGACAAGACCAAAGCCATGATAGCGCACCTGACTCGACACATGTCCGCCACGCCGGATATCGAATCCATCAATCATCTGGATTTTCACTATACGCTTGATGGCGTCTGCCATTTCCGCGTTCATATACTACGCAGCAATAATACATTTGGCATTGTCGCCCGTCTGATTCCACAACAAATTCCCGGTTTTGAACAACTGCGTCTACCTGCAGTATTTGATGAAATAACCCATTACCGTAACGGTCTGATTCTGATGGCCGGAGCAACCGGCTCCGGTAAAAGCACGTCATTGGCAGCGTTATTAAGCCATATTATTGATCAACGCCCCGTGCATGCCTTAACATTGGAAGACCCCATTGAGTTCCGCTACGGCTCCAGCCACCTGGGCACCGTCACCCAACGTGAAATAGGTACGGATGTCGCCAGCTATAAACAGGGTCTGATTGATGCCATGCGCGAAACACCCGACATTATTGTCACCGGTGAAGCGCGCGGCAGTGAAGAAATTCAACTGGCGCTGGAAGCCTCTGAAACAGGTCATTTGGTCATGGCCACAGTACACGCCACCACAGCAGTCGGCACCATGCAGCGCATCATGGCCTCATTTGGAAAAGATGAGCAGGTCGGCATCCGCGAACGTCTGGCTGAAAACCTGCGCGCCATCATCGTGCAAAAACTGTTGCCAATGAAATCTGGCAAGAATCGCGTCGTCGCACTGGAAATCATGATCAAGAATTCAGTCATCAAACATTTCATTCTCGATCCCGCCCACTGGAGCGAAATCCCCCGTGCCATGGAAGAAGGTCATAACCTGTACGGTTCCCAAAGCTTCGATCAACATTTACAACAGATGGTGGAAGATGACCTCATCGACTATGAAGAAGCGCAGGCCAATGCCGTCTTCCGCGAAGATTTTGCCCTGCGCATGGGGCGAGAGTAACCTAACCATTCAGCCTCGCTCGCAACTGCTCAGATCACCCCTGATTTGCTCCCTCTAATAAATATATTTGGTTTGTAGAAAGAAGAAATTGGCATCACGGCTGGTGCCGGTCTGCTGGATATAGGAACCTGCGAAGAAATGGCTGTAGCCGAGCATGGTAGCGATATGCCAAGGCTTGAAAGCTGTGGCTATGGTGAAATCAATTTCACTGCCCACATAGGAAGATACCGGGCCAGCCGCACGCCTGACCACTCCCGCTCCGGCATTATACCATGCATCCGTAGCCGATTTCACCAACCAGAAACCTTCATAGGCCAGGCGCAAATGGGTTTGTTGATTGATTTTCCATTTCAGAACCGATTCAGCATTGTGGATGTTCTGCAATGAGAATAAATCCATGTAACCGTAGTAGGCATGATTCAGCGGGTACAGATTATCAAAAGTCTGGTGTCTGCCATCCAGCGGGTTGCTATCGCCGCTGCCGTAATTATAGGCCGCGCCAAGGTGCCAGTCCTGACCAAGCTTGCGCCCCAGGCCAATGTGCGCAGCATAGGCGCGCTGCTCTAAAAAACCGTAGCGGCCGGTTTGCTGCATGGCCTCGCCATCAGCATTCCAGACACCTTTTTTATAGTCAAAACGCAAGCCTGCCGTATGCACCCTGTCGCCAACGCGTGTATTACGCCGCAACAGATAGTACAACTCCATGCGCGTATTCTGAATGGACTTCTTATCGGTGAGATAGGCTCCGTAAAACTGGCTGTCAAACATGCGATTTCCGGTCGGCGCATGCGTATTGAAAGCCCGTGGTCTGACCGCCACCAGATGCGAAGCAAACAGATCGACGACTCGCCCCTTGCCACCGAGCCGCTGACTTAAACGAACTGCATCCAAAACACGCGCCGTGTTGACCCATTCGAGTGATGCCACCAAACGCAGCGCACCCAGATTTAATTTCTGACGCCCTACTCTCAACCTGGCACCGAAATCATCTCCCCAGCTTACATCCACATAGCCCTGATGCAAATCAAAACGGTCGGCAAAAATATTGGCGGATTTCGTGTCATTGATAGCATTGCCCAAAAAAGCGCTGTTAACACGCGAATCCTGCCCTTCAACATAGAGTCCCCAGCGCTCTCCCTGATGAATATTCAGGTGCAGCCTGAGTTGAGAGAGTAAATAATCCTGCGGATCAACCGCGCCCGGCTTACCCAGCGCAAAGCCCTGCTTCCATTCATAACGCAGGCGAAGGCTGCCGCCAGCATCCCATTCAATATCCGGCGAAAGGGAAGTGCCATCATCATGGGGCGCCGCAACTACCGGATAGGGAAAAGCACTCAGCACACAGCAAACTACTATCCCTATCATCGCCATCATTTTCGGCATTGCATCTCTCCAGTCCGTGGATTTGAAGGCAGTATACTAGACATGAAATGGAAAACGCTCCAGTCTAAGGAAGCACTTATTGTGTTTCTGCCGCGCTATGGAAAATTCAGCTATTGAACAGCTTGAATCGTAGCCGTCATGCCGTCATGCAGCAAACAGCGGATTTCATAGGTGCCGGGTTTATCCAGTTTAAATGTATAGGATGTACCCGGTTTATCGATATGATCCTTGAGCGCGATATGGCCCAACCCACCGTCTGCGGTCTGTTCGGTCACGCGCGATTTATGTTCAAAGGGATCCTTGTTGGTTAACCGAATCGGCTGGCCAACATGCACAACCTGCTCTTCCGGGCTGTATTCAATATCCTCTTCGGTAAGAGTTGGCGCTTCATCATGCGCCGCAACCATCGAAACAGCCACGAACAAAGCACCTGCAGTCATGATAGCTGTAATCGTTGTGCGAAAATTCATCGCTGTCTCCTTTATCCATGATGGAATGCACCAATAACGAAGTAAAATCAGATGGAAACCGGCCACCGGAGAGGGTTGAGGGGAGATGGGATCTCCGGCGACCAGTTAGCTATAAGGGTGGGACTTAACGATGACCCACTCTGTATTTCACGTTGCCGAACATGACATGGAAGAATGGCTGACCAAACATCTTGCCCTCGGCCATTTGCTCCTGCACATGTTTTTTCGTCTTCATCATCAGAGCCTTGGCCGCCATCAGCTTCGGCATCATCATCTTCTGCTTCTCCGGTGACATTTTCTCGACCATCGCTTTGGCCTTCATCATGCGTTTCTTGATTGCAGGAAACGGAATATAACCGGAACGCAGCGGTGCCATGACAGGCCCCCTGGGGCTGGCCTTATACGGCGGCACCATCAAATGCAATACCACACCTTCGCCCCGAATATCGCCATCCACGCCCAGCTTCCAGCGTTTGCCACGCACGCCTTCTGTCACCATCATGTGTACAATCTGATTCGGGTTGGTCAGGCGACCATCGACATAAATATCACCAATACCCCAGAACGTGGCGTAAGTGTACATCGACGGCATCAGCGAGGTGCCAATACCAGTGCCACCATGCATCATATGATCGGTCACCACGCCACCGAACGACGGATACCCAAAACCATGCGGCATGGGTTTCTTCACCACGACTTTATAGGTATGCATCTTGTCCGGTGAATCGAATGTGGCTGAAAAACTAATCTTGTCCTTGGTGGTCGCGCCATCTATGGCTGTGAGATCGGTAATGCTCATGTGTAAATCACCGACGCCAATGGCCCGCCAGTCGGAAAATGGCGTAGCGTGATCCACGATGGTGTATTTGCCACCCATGGACTGGCGCATTTTGGGTGAGATGCCAATCAGCGGGAATGGTGCCTGATTCCACATGGCCGGATGATCCGGCGTACCGAATACGGCTGGATCGAGGTCACGCGGGCCGGGTAACACCCACTGCGTTGCGCCTCTGCTCTGGTTGGCCGTCACAGTAACAGATCCACCCCATCGATCCGGCGGATTGGGATTCATGGCATGGGCTTTGGTGTAAGCGAATAAACCTACATGCGGCAATGGTGTTGATGCTTTAGCAATGGTGGCTGGCTTGGTACTGGCCTCTGCAGGAGCATCAGATGTCATCATACTGCACCCGCCAAGTGTCAACAGCATAGCCGGAGCAAAACCCAACAGCATACGCGATGCATTCTTGTGAATTAGATATTTCATATTAACTGTCCTCACACGCTTAAAATTCATGGCTGACAACCCAGCCTGCAATTCAGTCGGAGGACAGAAAGATTCTGTTACAGTTTAATTCATGTGAACAGATCCTAATTCAGCGGTTGGATCTGCATCTGGCCAGAGGATGAAACTGTAATTTGATAACGTACACCATTCGGGCAAGTCGCCTGAATCGTCCGGTTGCCCTGTTCATCCTGAGTTTCACTAATATCACTCACTTCCCTGCCGCCGCAATCAAAGCCGCGCAGTTTGATCGTTGTAGCGATATCTTCAGCTTCGCTTACAGCATAGGCAGCCGGCGCCATCAATACGCTTAATATCAGAGCACACAAAATTCGTTTCATGCTTTCACCTCCAGTAAACTCTCCCAAATCGATTCTCTGCCCACATATAAGTCGCGGGACAGATCCGGATCACCCTCCAGCAAGGCGATAATCTTCAACAGAAGCCCATCAAAACTAACTCTTATTTCTTTCATTTTCGTTTTCAACTTCGAATTTTCTCTGTATTTTTTAATTTTGTCCATCAGGTCGATAATATCATTACGAATCGCCAGCTTGGTAAAAAAACCAATTGCATCCGTATTCTTCAACCTTTGCTCCAACACCTTGAAGTCCACAGCGCCCGCCTGTTCAGGCAAGATCTGCGTTATCACATGTTTGTTCTTCGTGGTATTGCTTACCTGTACCTTTGACAGTTTTGTGGTGACAGAGGCTGCCACTGAGCCCTTCTCTATACCGTCGCCCCCATCAGCTGCATACAGTGGCGTCACCAGCATCAAGCCAGCGCAACCAAGGGATGGCATCAATATCTTCAACTGCCTCATAAGCTCATACTAACGCGACCCGGACTTTCTGCAGTCGTAAACTTTACCCCCTTGCCGCAATGATTTCCGCTGCCTCATCAGCGCCATCGCTCAACAATGCAGGAAAACATCGTGAATTTTCCATGGCCTGTTCCAATGTATGCAACCAGTTCCCCTGCCGAAAATCACTTCGACTCATACCCGCCGCTGGCATGCGCTCATCCAGCCATCGTTTGAGCATCGGAAACTCCGGAAAATCCGGCCGCTCCACCCATGCTATCGGCGTATTGATCTGCCAGCATTCGGATAACACACCGTACCCGGGTTTGCATACAACCACATCAACAAAGACCATCAAATCCACGGCTCTTGCATCGGCTCCAAAGTGAATGGTTTTCACATTCTCTGGCGCAGTATCCGGTGCATCGGGAATCAGAAACAACCAATCTTGCATGCCTGCCAATGCCTGCATATCAAAGGCCGGATTACCGCAACCGCCGAACAGCACCAGCGCTTTTTTGCGCGGGTCACCATCCACTGGGTTCGGCACATCAACCGGTTGTGTAGCAATCAGCCCAATCTGCTGTTGCTCACAAAAAACCGGCATCGCCATCGCCATGGGCGGCGTCAGCAACAAATCACATGCACCATAAGCTTGCGCAAGCGTCTTAATCACCGCATCATCCGCATCCAGCCAGTGCGAATAAATCGTATGCCAGTCCAGCGTCGCCAAGCCGATAGCCGGAATGTTTAATGC
>CAYUBK010000023.1:0-18095 GCA_964442955.1 uncultured Zetaproteobacteria bacterium
AGCGAAAACTCGCCCGCCAAGGTCAGCACATGCAGCAATTGCGCAATCATCGGCGTATCCGTCAAACGCTCCTCGTGCATGGCAACCTCTTGCATCGTGTTGGATGGATCGCAACGCAGAGCCGGGATCAGTGCATCATTCAACGTCCGCTTCAACCGGGAGGTATCCTGCACCGCATCGGAAGTCACAATCGCAATGCGCGCCGCAGGCTTATCTGCCAGCAATGTTTTGAGCCGCGCCGCAATATGATTGCATTCCACCTGCACATTGTCACAGGCGCACAGCGTCGCCACCGCAGGCTTTGTGTCGTCCTGCTCCCGTACCAGACGAACACCAGCCTCCTGCAAAGCCGACAACAAGGCTTGCTGCGTCGGCGTCAACACATCGAATCCGGCCAGCAGGATGGATTCCGGTTTATCGATATCGTCGATTTCATCCATGCATTGAAGTAATCGCGCTCCAACATCGGCAGCCAGCATTCGCTCTGATAAAGCGCCATCATCCAGTTGCTGATGCACGGCACGCATCCAGCGCAGCAACGCATCCGCCTCTTCCCCGCCCATGTGCAACGCCTCAGCATCAATGCGATATTCCTGCATGATGGCGTATGCCTCGCGCGCATGCACCGCCAAACCGCGTAGCGAAGCAGCCGACTGCGCCATGCCGCCCGACATTTTGGACAAATCGTCCCGGATGACCCGTTCCCACAGCCAGCTTTCCTGTATCCGGTTCAACGCCACCGGTATCGAAGTCTGCGCCGCCGCCACATCGCCGATCCAGGCATGCCAACTCAACACATTCGGCGTTTCACATACCGCGCAACCCGAGTCCGACACTAAACGCCGTTTCCAATCCACCGCCAACTGCGCTGAAGCCGTCAGCAGCAACCCGCCGGATTTTAAACATGCCAAAGCTTCCGAGTGATCAAAAAAAGGGAATATCAACGATTGATCTTCTACCATATCACTTCAGCATTAAAATCTTCTGACATATGAATCTTGCCCTTCATACTACCGGGCTTGCGGGTCATCTTGGATGAAAATACCACCAACTTGGCAACAGGCCGGTCGTGACGTGTGATAATGATTTCCTCACCATGCTCAACATCATCAATCAGTCGTGATAAATTAGTTTTGGCTTCGTGGATATTCACTTGCGGCATTGAATACCTCCTAACGTGCATGGATTTTATTTTGATTCAAAAAGGTTCAATTATTGATCATTCGTCTGCTTACGCTTCTGTTTCCAGTCACCCGTCACGATTTTGCCTGAATCATCGATATGAGCCGGCATATATTGATGTTCCTCAACATCGGTCTGCTTTTCCAGCTGCATAAACACAGTCACAGCACAGGCCAGACTGATCGCCACCACCAGCGCATAAAACCACTTCGGCGCGCGTGTTTTATCCACCGGCGTAATATCGATAATTTCCGGCTCCGGCGCTTTCTCGCGCCGTTGCCTGGCCCGCAATAACAATAACAGCACAAGATTGCGCAACATAAACAGCAACAAGGCCGGGCCAAAGAAAAAGAACAGGGAAACAAACAGGCTGCGAATCATACAGATAACTCCTTCATGCGCCGGGCATAGGCCGCCACATCCGGTTCGCGACCGGCTCGCTGGGCGTAATATACTGTTTCAGCCAACACCTCGAGACACTGATGCAGGGCATCATGGCGATCCATTTTTTTCATGGTAATCATATGATCAAGCGCTCTGGCCAATTCCGGCGGATGTTTGGTGGCCGCCTGTTCCTCCAGCGCCAGATGCAGGGACAGATGCAGATACGGATTCATACCATCATCCATCTCAAAATCCCGGTCGAGGAAATCCTCCATATCATCAAAGAAATGATGGTATTCCGGGTGCATGGCAATCACACGGGCAATACGCACTTCCAGCGCATTAAGTGGCAAATCCGCCTGCGCTTTATGCCACGCATCCCAAAACACCTGCCGGTGCGCCCGCAACTGTTCCCTGCTCGGGCCATTTGTTTCACTCATGGTTAACTCCATCGATTCATCCAGCGAAACTGTATCAGGATCATGGCAATGATAAATCAAACGGTTTTCATTCTATATAAAAACAAGTTCGCACAGACTACGCATCGCCAGTAGCAACACCCTGTTCAGTACGTACGAGAGTTTTCAATAGCATCAGAGCTTGCCGGCGAGGTAGTCAGACTTATGAGAAATCATAGCATAACCCGGATACGACCGGCAGCGGTCACGGCTTTGTGACGCGCATCTTCAATGCTGTCGCCGCGTGTGACGATAACGGCCATGCGGCGTTTTCCATGCACTTCGGGTTTGCCAAAGATGCGCAGCTGGGTATCCGGCCCTGCAAGCGCCAGTTGAAGATTGCCAAAGCGAACTGATGTAGAATCACCCTCAACGACAATCGGGCAGGAAGCGGCAAAGCCGTGCTGCATAATATTCGGAATCGGCAGGCCGAGAATAGCGCGTGCATGCAGCGTAAACTCCGATAAATCCTGCGAAATAAGAGTAACCAGACCGGTATCGTGAGGACGCGGCGACACTTCACTGAAAATCGCCTGATCGCCTTTGATAAACATTTCCACGCCAAACAGGCCATAACCGCCCAAGGCGCCGGTCACTGTGGCAGCAATATATTGGGCTGATTTCAGTGCTGCATCGGACATCGGCTGTGGTTGCCATGATTCCCGATAGTCGCCATCAACCTGCAAATGGCCAATCGGCAGGCAAAATGAAGTGCCATCGCGATGGCGCATGGTCAGCAGCGTGATTTCATAATCAAAATCAATAAAACCCTCGACTATCACCTTGCCCTTGCCTGCTCTGCCACCCTGCTGGGCATAATCCCAGGCCGGTTGTATATCGGCAGTATCATGTATCACCGACTGCCCCTTGCCAGATGAACTCATAATCGGCTTGACCACGCACGGCATGCCAATGCTTTCAACCGCAGCCTCAAACTCGGCCATTGTTGCGGCAAAGCAATACGGCGAAGTTGGCAGTTTCAATGCCTCGGCGGCCAGCCGGCGAATACCCTCACGATTCATAGTCAGTTGGGTTGCACGAGCGGTCGGAATCACATTAAAGCCTTCACCCTCCAGTTCGGCCAGCGTATCGGTCGCAATCGCTTCGACTTCCGGCACGATCAGATGCGGCTGCTCCGCCTCAATCAGGCTGCGCAGGGCGGCTGCTTCCAGCATATTGATCACATGCGAACGGTGCGCCACCTGCATGGCCGGAGCATTGGCATAACTATCCACAGCGATCACTTCCACACCGAGTCGCTGTAATTCAATGGCAACCTCTTTTCCCAGTTCACCGGACCCCAGCAGCATCACGCGTGTCGCGCCTGACGTTAATGGCGTACCAATCTGAATATTGCGCATGTACAAATCTCCCGAATTAACGTGGCCTGGCACTGGATGAAGTTGTGCAGGGTCATGCCCTGTGCAAGGAACTATGGCATGCGCTACACAGCGTGGCTGAATCATGCGCAGCCAGTAACACCTGAAGCCGCCACCCTCCGATTACGGCGCAAATTTCTCCGCCCTCTGCTTTAATCGCCGGCTTATTGGCTCCCGCCGTACTGAGCCACGAAATAACTGCTGATCAGCATTTCCAGCCCGACAATGATGACGACCACAATAGCGATACCGATCATGATTTTTGTCGATGTTTGCATCATACTCGCCTGGCGTCTGAAATGAACAATGACGCTTTTTGCTGAATTTTCTTATTTCAACTGCGCCAGATCGCGCACTGCGCCACGATCAGCACTGGTGGTCAGTGCAGCATAAGCTTGCAGTGCTTTGGATACCACACGCTCACGCGCAACCGGTTGCCAGGCACCCGTATCTTTAGCCTCCATTGCTGCACGGCGATTTGCCAGTTCGTCATCGGAAATCGCCAGATGAATCTGGCGGTTGGGAATATCAATTTCAATGGTATCACCATCGTCAATCAGTCCAATGGCGCCGCCCTCGGCAGCTTCCGGCGATGCATGGCCAATCGACAGGCCGGAAGTACCGCCGGAGAAACGGCCATCAGTGAGCAATGCGCACACTTTACCCATGCCTTTGGATTTCAGGTATGAGGTCGGATAGAGCATTTCCTGCATGCCCGGCCCGCCCTTGGGGCCTTCATAACGGATAATCACCACATCGCCGGCAACGACTTTATCATTCAGAATAGCAGCCACAGCATCATCCTGTGATTCAAACACACGCGCGATGCCGGTGAACGTCCAGATGGATTCATCCACGCCGGCTGTTTTGACGATACAACCACGTTCGGCGATATTGCCGAACAGCACAGCCAGACCGCCCTCTTTTGAATAAGCATGCTCGATATTACGAATGCAACCACACTCACGATCTGTATCCAGCGACTTCCACCGTTCGGATTGTGAGAAGGCCACCTGAGTGGGAATACCGCCCGGTGCGGCACGGTACATTTCACGCGGGTCTGTATTGGCTTCATTCATCACATCATTGGCATCGAGTGCAGCACCCAGTGTAGCCGAATGCACCGTCGGCACATCACGATGCAGCAATCCACCCCGATCCAGCTCGGCCAGAATACCGATAACGCCGCCAGCTCTGTGTACGTCTTCCATGTGATACTGTTGAACCGCCGGTGCCACCTTACATAAATTCGGCACACGGCGGCTCATGCGATCGATATCATTCATGCTAAAATCAACGCCGGCTTCCTGGGCGCAGGCCAGCAGGTGTAATACCGTATTGGTAGAACCGCCCATGGCGATATCCAGCGCCATAGCATTTTCAAAGGCATCAAAAGTGGCAATCGAACGCGGTAGCACGGATGCATCGTCACCTTCATAATACCGCTCACATAAATCCACTGCCAAACGGCCTGCTTTGAGGAACAGTTCCTTGCGATCAGCATGGGTTGCCAGCAGGGAGCCATTACCCGGCAGAGCCAGACCCAGCGCTTCGGCCAGGCAGTTCATTGAATTGGCCGTAAACATGCCGGAACATGAACCGCAGGTCGGACAGGCAGACCGCTCTACCGCCGCCACATCTTCATCGGATTCATTCGGATCAGCCGCCATGACCATAGCATCGACCAGATCGAGCAGTTTTTCACGATTATCAATCGTCACTTTACCCGCTTCCATCGGGCCGCCAGATACAAACACGGCTGGAATATTCAGGCGCAGCGCCGCCATCATCATACCCGGCGTGATTTTATCGCAATTGGAAATGCACACCAGTGCATCGGCGCAATGGGCATTGGCCATGTATTCTACCGAATCGGCAATAATCTCGCGACTCGGCAACGAGTACAGCATACCGCCATGTCCCATAGCAATACCGTCATCGACGGCTATGGTATTGAATTCTTTGGCTACCCCGCCGGCGGCTTCGATTTCACGCGCTACCATCTGCCCCAGGTCTTTCAGGTGCACATGGCCGGGCACGAATTGCGTGAACGAATTCACCACCGCGATGATGGGTTTATCGAAATCGCCGTCTTTCATGCCGGTAGCACGCCACAATGAGCGAGCGCCGGCCATATTGCGGCCATGGGTAGTCGTGCGTGAACGATATGCAGGCATAAAAACTCTCCGGTTCAGAAATCAAAGCGAAGCGTACCCAGAGTTACGCCCCGATGCACGCGGGTGTGTATCGCACTGGAACCGAAAAATACCCACACAAGTATAAGAGCACTTGATTACGCACTAAATGCAACCAAACCATTTCCATTCCTGTACAATAAGTGACGTTGATTCAAACGATTATAACATTTTGAAAAATAAGGGACTCAGTTTCATTACCAACGACATGAAACGCTTTGCAACAGAGGTAGACGGCCTATATAAATAGTATTGGCAAATTGAGTTGTTCTTTCAAGTGGATGCCGAAGGCCAATGGTTCGAACTAACTGGGGCGCACCATCTTTCTTTTTCCTAATGCAATACCGCATGTCCAGACTCAAAACCGTTATGGCATTGGCCAGTGCTCCGGCTAGTGTTGGCACGTGACTGCTTATCTATTCAAACGTCTGGCCGGCATGATTCCATTATTGTTCGGTATCACCCTTATTTCTTTCGGCATGATGCATCTTGCGCCGGGCGAGCCGAGCGTGGTCGGGCAGGAATTTAATCCGAAAGTATCCGCTCAAGATATCGAGCGTTTGCGTTCTTACTACGGGCTGGATAAACCATTGTATGAACAATACTGGCAATGGCTGCAACGCTTGGCAGTGCTGGATTTCGGGCAATCGTTTTCGGCTGACGGGCGAGCTGTGCTGGATAAAATAAGCGAGCGTATTCCGGTCACACTGTGGATCAATGTGTTGGCCATGCTGTTGATTATCGCCATCGCCATTCCCATTGGCGTGGCCAGTGCTGTGCGGCGCGATTCGTGGTTTGATAAGGGCATGACGGTGTTTGTATTTGTCGGTTTCGCCATCCCCTCTTTCTGGCTGGGTTTGTTGCTGATGATCGGGCTTGGCGTCAACCTGAACTGGCTGCCGATCTCAGGCCTGCACGATTATAGCTGGCAACAAATGAGCTTCTGGCAACAACAATCCGATATGTTGAAACACCTGATCCTGCCTGTGTTTGTTTCTGCGATTGGAGGGCTTGCCGGCATGAGCCGCTTTATGCGCACCGGCATGCTTGATGTGATTCGCGCCGATTATATTACCACAGCGCGCGCCATGGGCGTGCCGGAAGGCAGCATCCGTTATCGTCTGGCGCTAAAGAATGCCATGCTGCCCATCATCACCCTGCTCGGCCTGTCTATTCCCGGCCTGATTGGCGGCTCGGTCATCGTCGAGCAATTATTCTCGCTGCCCGGCATGGGTTTATTGTTTTATGAGTCGGTATTATCACGCGATTATCCACTGGTGATGGGCATTGTGGTAATTGGTGCGGTATTGACCCTGCTGGGTAATCTGGTGGCCGATCTCTCCTATGCATGGGCTGATCCGCGTATTCGCCACGGCGGTAAAGGATGATAGCCATGATACGCAACCATTCACTCATCCTTATCGGTGGCGCTGTGGTGGCCACAGTGGCATTACTTGCGCTGCTTGCCCCGTGGATCGCCCCCTACGACCCCACCGATATCGATGTCAGTGTGATTCTGATGCCACCGTCATGGCAGCATTGGTGCGGTACCGACACGCTGGGTCGCGATGTGTTTTCACGCATGCTGTTCGGCGCACGCGTGTCGCTGGCGGTTGGCTTTGTGGCGGTCGGTATCTCCATGCTGATCGGTTTGATGCTGGGCGCGGTCGCAGGTTATTTCGGCGGACGCACGGATGCACTGATTATGCGCACCACCGATATGGTACTCTGTTTCCCGACTTTTTTCCTGATTCTGGCCGTCATCGCTTTTCTGGAGCCGTCGATCTGGAATATCATGATTGTGATCGGTTTGACCTCATGGATGGGCGTGGCGCGCCTCGTTCGGGCTGAATTCTTAAGTTTAAGTCGCCGTGAATTCGTGCTGGCCGCTCACAGCCTTGGCGTTGCACCCATCCGTATGATGTGGCGCTATCTGTTGCCCAATGCCATGGGGCCGGTGCTGGTGTCTGCGATTCTGGGCATAGCCGGCGCGGTTCTGGTCGAGTCCGGCCTGTCGTTTCTGGGACTAGGCGTGCAACCGCCCGACCCTTCCTGGGGCAATATTCTGACTGACGGCAAGGATAATATTCAGATTGCATGGTGGATGTCGGTGTATCCCGGCATGGCGATTCTGATCACTGTACTGGGCTATAATCTGCTTGGCGAGGGATTACGGGATTATTTCGATCCGAAACTGCGATCATGAAATACAACGCCAAAGGCTTGAACCTCAAATATATGCAAATGGCGCTGGATCAGGCTGAACTGGCTGCCAAGGCCGGAGAAGTGCCGGTCGGTGCCGTATTGATCACCGCAGATGGACAGCAATTCACCAGCCATAACGCACCAATTTCGCTGCATGATGCCAGCGCCCATGCAGAAATGCGGGTCATTCGGGCAGCCTGTAAAACGGTTGAAAATTACCGACTTACTGGCAGCACACTATATGTGACGCTGGAGCCTTGCGCTATGTGTGCCGGGGCCATCGTGCATGCCCGCATTGGTCGGGTTGTATTTGGGGCAAGCGACACTAAAACAGGGGCGGTGGAATCATTGTATCAGTTATTGTCCGACCAACGGTTAAATCATCAAGCTGAAGTGGTTGGGGGCGTAATGGCGGATGCATCTGCCGCATTACTAAAGCAATTTTTCAGAGGCAGGCGGGCATCAACTCGATGATAAACTTTCCTTCAACATCTTCGCCAGCACCTGCAGGCGGAACGGCTTACTCAACACACGGCTATTCGGCAATCGATCCTGTTTTGTCAGCACCAGACTGCGATCGTAAGCGGTTGCAAAAACAATCGGCAAACCAGGGTTGATCGCGCGCAGCCGATTGGCAGTTTCCACACCACCCATCTCCGGCATTACCACATCCAGCAAAGCAATATCGACGCTTTCAAGCCCATCTTTGCCCAGCGCATCCATACCGTTATACGCAGTGATGACCTGATATCCCAGATGGGTGAGCAATGCTGAAGTTGTGGTCAAAACGATTTCCTCGTCATCGACCAGCAGTACCGTTTCACCACCACCTTTCGGTAAAGCTTCGGAACGTTCCTCGTCTTCTACTGACTGCTCGTCATGTAACGGCAAATAAACCCGGAATGTCGTGCCTTCATGCTCTTTGCTATCAATTTGAATGGCACCCTGATGCGATTGCACCACACCGTACACCGTCGACAAACCCAGCCCTGTGCCCTCGCCTACTTCCTTGGTGGTAAAAAATGGATCAAATAACTGATCGCGAATCGATTCGGGAATACCGCAACCGTTATCACCGACGCTCAGCGCCACCCATGGCCCTTCGGCCAGGCCCTGATGCACTTCATGCAGTCGAGCCTGCTTTTCGATGCGTTGCAAGCCAATGTGAATGCACGGTTCATGCACCGATTTCACGGCATCGCGGGCATTGACCAGTAAATTCAGCACCAGTTGTTGCAATTGCACATGGTCACCCATCACAGTGCATGCATTATCCGCATCAAAATCATGACTCACTCGTATGTTTTCAGGAATCCCAAGCTCCGCCAGTTCGAGTGCTTCCTGAAGAAATTGGTTAAACCCAATTGGCTGCATCCGGATCATGCCCTTGCGGGCAAAGGTTAATAACTGGGCAATCATATTCGTCGCCCGATCACATAATTCGTTAATACGATCAACCTTGGCACGCCCGTCCGATGATAAGGATGCATCATGGCCAATGAGATAAAGGTTCCCCATCATGCCTGCCAGCATATTATTAAAATCATGTGCAATACCGCCAACCAGCGTGCCAATCCCCTCCATTTTCTGTGCTTGCAGCAATTGTACTTCGGCATGGCGCTGCTCGGTAATATCATGGGAAATCGCCAGCACGCTTACCTGCCCCTTGAGCAGAATCATACCTAGGTGGGTTTCAACCGGATAAGTGCTGCCGTCGTGGCAGATATGCACGCCTTCAACGATTGCCGTGCCCTGCTCCTGCAAACGCCGCATATCTTCGTTAAAGCGCTGTATCGACATGTCCTCCACAATATCGGATACTGTCATGGTAAGCATTTGTTCGCGGCTGTAACCCAGCGTGCGACAAGCGGATGCATTGATATCCAGAAAACGACCATTTTTCGGATCGAATACAAAAATACCATCCATCGCCTGATCAATCAGCGAGCGATATTGCGCTTCGCTTTCCAGCCATTGGCGGGTGCGTTGATCAACGCGCTGATCCAGCGTGGCATTCAACGCTTTCAATTCGGCAATGATGCGGACATTGTCCATCGCCAGCACCAGCGCTTCTGAAACACGGTGCAGCATGACAAACGCATTCTGAAGATGATCTCCATCATCCGAGTTTGAAGCAAACATAAACATGCCGGTTGAAAAATCGCGGTTGCTAAACGGAATCAACAATATTTCACTGGCCTGAAATTGTTCGGCAAATGGCATCTTTATCGCAGCAGAGGACGCCGCATCCAGCAAACATGATTCGCGCACAAGAGTGGAAAGCCCTGTAAGCGATATATTGCGCCCATCTAGCGTTTCACTACAAAACGATAAGCTCGAAGCTGCCACTTGCAAGTGATCATGCTCCAGGTGCCCGCAACAACAGAATGGAATATCCTTTAGCAGGGAAATTCGTTCCAGCCCTTGAGCCAGAATTTCACCAGTGTCTTGCAACGAGTTGATGGTTTCATGGATAAGTCCCAGCAACAGCATATCTTCACTCTGGCCTGCCAAACGGGCGTTTTCCGCCTCCAGCAATCGCACCCGTTCTTGCAATGCCGCAATATCCTGCTGCCGGATTTCGCTCATGAAACCGCATTCCTGTTGGCGAATGTCAGCAGATGCTGCGCAACCCAGTCCGGTTCATCTTCCTGTATAAAATGGCTGGCGGTACTGATCCGCTCCAGACAACTGCCCGGAATTTCATCATGCAGTTTTTCCGCAATGGCGACCGAAAGATAAGGATCGGCATCGCCGCGCAGAATCAGCACCGGCAAGTCCAGATGGCGCAGGTCATCCTCGAGATCGGTCAGGTTATGATTGTCCAGACAGCGGGCAAAATGCAGAAGTGCCTTTCTCCCACCCGAGCTTTGCATGGGCGCATGAAACATCTCCATCAATGCTTCAGTAACTCTGTCCTTGTGATAAATACCATGTTTGATGAGCAAACGAAATGTACCCAGATCAAACGTACTCATCATAAACTGGCGGATAATCGGGGTGCGCATGGCGGTAATGGGTTGCACCGGCCAGAAATCATAAGCAACCGTATTGACCAGCATCAGGCTGATCAGCATCTCCGGATGACGAACGGCAAAAATCTGACCCATGCCACCACCCAGATCGTGACCGACAAAATGAAAACGGCTGATACCCAATTCATCGACGAATGTTTTTAGATATTCAGCGTGATCCTTAATGGCATACGGCTTATCCAGCGGCTTGTCCGATTCGCCGCAGCCCGGCAGATCAACAGCGATCACGTCATAACTATTTGACAACAGGGGGATGATATTACGCCAGATAAACGAATATGTCGTGATACCGTGCACCAGTAGCATGGTTTCACCTGCGCCCTGACGATGATAGGCCATGCGACATTCGCCGATTTCAGCATATTGAACCAAACGCTATTCCTCCCTGTCACAGGTTTAATCCCAGGCAACCAGTATGCACCCTATCCGATTCAGCTATGAAATGAAGCACCAAGCAGAAAAAACTCGGATGAAGTCTTGCGACTGGCGGCCGGCTTGATGTTTTTTATTTTTCTGAACGAGGAACCCAGATCACGGCGAAATGCATCATAACCCTCCCCCATAAAGGTCTTCATCAGGATATCGCCGCCATCACGCAAATATTGGCGCGCGAAATGTAAGGTCATTTCATTGAGCCCGATCATACGCATCTGATCGACCAGTTTGTCGCCGCTCATCTCCGGCGCCATATCGGACACCACCAAATCTACAGCCCGCCCATCCAGCGCCGCATGCAAAGCCTCTTGCCCCGCAGGCGAATCAAAATCGCCCTGAATTAACGTCACGCCGGAAACCGGGTTGAGCGGCAATAAATCAATGCCGACAATCAAACCCTCCGGCCCGACACGTTTGGCCAGTTCCACGCTCCATGAACCGGGTGCGCACCCAAGATCAATAATTACGCTATTTTTACGTATATTTAAAGAATTATTCTCAAGTATCTCTGTAAGCTTAAAAGCGGCACGCGAACGTTTCCCCTCGCGCTGGGCGCGTTTTACATGCGGATCATTGGCATGGCGTTGATACCAGGCCGAAGTCTTGCGAGCCGCTCTGCTTTTCGATGATTGCGCCATGGTTACCTCATTACTGATTATCGTACCAAACAAGCAACACCCATTGCTTGTTTTTTTCTGGCTATCGCGCCACCTAAAGCAACACCCATTGCTTTACGTGGCTTGCTACTCTTTCATGCGCCAGCCGATGCGCCAAAGCTGCCAGCATGCAAACATGGTCAGCAACACCGTAGTAATGACGACGAACATCGAAGCATAGGGATCGGTATCGCCTGTGCCCAGAAAACCATAGCGAAAGCCATCGATCAGATAGAAGAACGGGTTGGCATGATTGATCTGCTGCCATAGTTCCGGCAATTGTTTGACTGAGTAAAATACGCCGGAGAGAAATGTCAGCGGTAAAATCACAAAATTGGTGACCATGGCAATATTGTCGAAATCTTTCGACCACATACCGGCAATCAAGCCCAGACCACCCATAATGATACTACCGCAGATACCATAAAACAGGATCAGCCCAAGGTGCAACAGTTGCAGTTCAACAAAGGGAAACAGTACGGCCAGAAACACAATGGCCACCACCAGCGCCCGCACCACGGCTGCAGCCAGAAATGCAGCCACCACTTCAATGGCCGATAACGGTGCCATCAGCAGATAAATATGCATACCCATCACCTTGCCCATAATCATTGAACTGGATGTATTGGCAAAGGCATTTTGTAGCATCGCCATCATAGCCAAACCGGGCACCAGGAAGGTGAAATAATCGACTTCCATACCCGGCACCTGCCGCTCGCCCATGGCATAGCGAAAAATAATCAAATAAAGCATGGCAGTCAGCGCCGGCGTCACGATCGTCTGCATTTTCACTTTCAGAAAACGGCGCACTTCGCGTGAAAACAGCGTCCACGCGCCCAGCGCATTAATCGGACGCACGGTCATCTCCCGCATCTGTTTTCCGTGACGCTTGTTTACCTGTCAGTCGCAGAAACACATCTTCCAGCTTCTCACGCCGCATGCCGGCATCAAGCGGCGCGCCAAAACAGGTCACAGCGGCCTGATAAGCCTGATGAAATGTCGAGCCACCTTCCTGCTTACCCAGTTTCAGGCAAATACCGTGCTCGCTCAAACGCGGTTCAAAGGCAGCCAGTTGCTCAGAGGCTGCATCAGTCAATGCAGGGGCCTTGCCGTAATTAAGCCACAGATAGGATGAAGCGATTTCTCGCATCATTTCTCCCATCGGACGCGCAGTCAGCAGCTTGCCCCGATCAATAATGGCAACGTGATCGCACAGTTCTTCTGCTTCATCGAGATAATGGGTGGTCAGTAAAATCGTGGTGCCGGCTGCATTTAATTCACGCATAAAATCCCATAAGCGCTTGCGCAATTCCACATCCACGCCGGCGGTCGGCTCATCCAGAATCACCAGTTTTGGCTTATGCACCAAGGCTTGAGCCACCAGCAAGCGACGCCGCATACCGCCGGATAGCTGGCGTGTGTTTTTGCCTGAATGATCGATGAGTTCCAACCGGGTCAGCAATTCATCGATCCAGTCGAAGTCCGGCTTGCAACCGAACAGACCGGAGGTAAAGGCCAGCACCTCGCGCGGCGTAAAAAACGGATCAAAAGCCACTTCCTGCGGCACCACCCCAATGCGACGTTTGCACCAGCTGCGCTCGGCCAACAAATCATGCCCAAACAGACTGACAGCACCCCGTGATGCTAGCACCGTATCTGCCAGAATATTGATCAGGGTGCTTTTGCCAGCTCCGTTCGGCCCCAGCAAAGCATAGAAACTACCCTGCGGAATTTGCAGAGAAATATCGCTGAGCGCCTTATTGCCATTGTCGTAGACTTTGGAAAGACCGTTGATTGCCAGAGCTGTCATCGGTGCAGGCTAGCGAAATATTGGAGAGGCGTCCCCCAGGGGATATTCTCTGGCTTTGCTATTCACCTGATAAGATATGAAATTGAGGTGTAAAAAAACCGGCGACTAATAGCCAGCGTTGGCGCAGCCGCCAGCACCGGTTTCCGAAGGGGTAAATGATTTACCGCATCCGCAGGTGGATGATGCATTGGGGTTGCGAATCACAAATGATTCGCCCTGAATGGATGTCTGATAATCAATTTCGGCACCCTTGAGCAGATCCAGGCTCATCTGATCCACCAGCAACTTGACGCCATGGCTCTCAATGACCGTGTCATTCTCCTTGATCTCATCATCAAAGGTAAAACCATACTGAAACCCGGAACAGCCGCCGCCGGACACAAAAACGCGAAGATTGAGACTCTCATCCTCCTGCGCCAGTAATCCCTGTACTTTTGTTGCTGCTGCTTCGGTTAATACCACGCTCATTTTACACCTCGTTTAAATACTTGAGCGCAATTATCAGGTATAAAACATCCAATGGCAAATATCCATCGCGTCCCGCCGCTTGCCAGTCCCCCTGATCCGGCAAGAATAGCGACATGCCACGTTTGCTAATCGCCGTTCTTGCACTACTCGCATCAGCCTGCACCACTCAGGAAGATATCCATGACTCGCGTTTTATTATGGGTACGCTGGTCGAATTCACCATCGCGTCCATCGATAGCGAAAAGGCTGGCCCGAGCATCGCCGCCGCTGCACATGAAATGCAACGCATTGAGAACACCTTCACCATTTACGGCGATCAGCCCAACGCAGTCAAATCCTTTAATGCATTAAAACCCGGCACGGCGGTCAGGCTGCCGGATGAGGTGGCGGCTCTGCTAACACTGGCGCTTCAAATCAAACAACAAAGCGATAGCGCTTTTGATCCAGCGCTGGGCAAACTCAATCTGTTATGGGGATTTTCGCTTGATCCGCCCCCTACCGCACCACCTGCCAGCGATGCCATCAAGACAGCTATTCCACCTGCACGTTGCATCGAAAAACAGGGGAATATGTGGTTACGCACGGACGCGCGCTGCCTGCTCGATTTCGGCGCTATTGCCAAGGGCTATGCCATTGATCGCGGCATCGCCGTGCTGCGTCAACATGGAATATCCAATGCAATCATCAATGCCGGCGGAGATATCCGGCTGATCGGCTCCCATGGACAGAAGCCCTGGCGTATCGGCATCCGTCACCCGCGCAACAGGAATGATGTGATTGCTTCACTCAAATTGCATGGCGATGTCAGCATTGTCACCTCCGGTGATTATGAGCGCTTTTTCATCGATAACGGCAAGCGTTATCACCATCTGATCAATCCGAAAACCGGCTGGCCTGCGAACGGTACGCAAAGCGCCACCATCATCGCCGACAGTGCCGCGCTGGCCGACGCATGGAGCACCGCCCTGTTTATTCAGGGCAAGGAAGGCATCAAACGATTGCAGAGCATGAAGCTAAAAGCGATGCTGGTTGATCAGAACGGTAAAATATTTGGAGAGTTAAACCGCGCGGATCAGGGCAGTCGATAATATAGATAACAGGCTTGGTACTCTGACAAGGCCCGTCAGCCCGGCCGCCCATCGATGCGCGGTCGCACCAGGATGGCTGTATAGCGATACAGGAACAAGGTAAATGCAGCAATCCATAACCCTTGCGATACGCCGATCCATAACTGGTAGAATTCGGTGGAAATCAGGGGAAATAGTACGCGCACAATGGCACCAACACATAGCATAAGAAACGCCAGACCGACGCCGGATGGAGGATGCGCGATATCACGCCCGGTATGGCCCAACGATATGCGCGACATCATGCCGAGTGTCATCATGCCGATACCGCCAACGGTGAAGGCATGAATGGCCAGTGAGGGCGAAACGCCTGCAGCAAACACAGCAAACTTGAGTGCAAATCCAACAATCATCCAGCCATAGCCCAGATATAACACCCATAATAACGGCTTGTGCCAGATGCCATGCGTGTACCATCCCCACAGTCTGATACTGTGCAAGATGCACAAGGCGGCTGCGAGACAAGCGACCAATGCAGCATTGGTAAAGAAAATATCCGCAATGGCGAACACGAGAAACAACAGGAAGCAGGCGATATCAACCTGAACATGGTTTTTCAGCGTCACGGCATAGCCCACACCCCGCTCGATAAACATCGGCATCACCCGCCGTGATAACACCAGAATCAGGGATAGAATCATGTACAGGCCGATAAACAGGCCGATACGCTGACCATCATGAAACAGGCCAAACAGACCCAGCGCATAAATTACATTACCGATCAGAAAAAAATACACTTTTGAAACCACGCCCATATTTTTCCACAACTTCGCCTGTACCACCGGCACCGTCAGCGCAACTGATAGATAGAGGATAAACAGATTATCCAGAATCACCGCTGCTATGAGCGCCTGTGACCCGGGCATTAACCCGGCAATCCGCGCCAGCACCCATAGCAACAGTAATAATTGTAGCGACCAACCATGCAGCGTCTGAAAATTGCTCCAGTTCCTGACTGCCGTAAGTAAAAAACCGGCAATCACCGCAAGCGCATAACCGTAAATCATCTCATGCGCATGCCAATAGATTGGTGGAACTGTAGCCGGTAGCAGTCGCATATAAAATACCAGTTCCGCCATCCAGATCACCATTCCAATGGTTGCAAGCAGAGCTGCAACCATAAAAAAAGGACGAAACCCAAGCATAAACAAAGCAAACCCATTTTCAACTGGCGCTTGCTTCTCGTTATTTATTGTCAGCATGTTTATTCCCTTTCCGCGCAGTGTTCATGACACGCATTTTAAAGTGGCGATGGTACTACAATTATAAAAATATACTATTTATACATCTTAATGCCCATCCTGCTGGACAGAACTCCAAAAAACCCAAAAAAAAATGTGTACTAAGACTATTTTAACAACTAGGATTCCGAATGTATTTTATAGGAGGTGGAGACAGTGGTTGGAAATGCTCAGGGGCAACCCGATTACAACTTTTCGATCGTTAAGGCATTTGCCGTTTGTGCAGTGGTTTATCTGGTCGTCGGCGCGTTGGTAGGCGATATTATTGCATGGCAATTATCGTTCCCGGCGCTTAATCTAAATGAATATCTAAGCTTTGGACGCTTGCGCCCCTTGCACACCAATGCAGTAATCTTCGCCTTTGGCGGCTGTACGCTGATGGCGACTGCTTATTACGTAGTGCAGCGCACTTGCGCAGTGCCGTTATGGAGCAATAAACTGGCATGGTTCACCTTCTGGGGCTGGAATTTAATTATTGTCTGTGCCGTGATTTCTTTCCCAATGGGTTGGACACAGGGCAAGGAATATGCCGAACTTGAATGGCCGGTTGATATTCTGATCGCCGTGGTCTGGCTCTCTTATATGTTTAATTTCATCATGACCATTGCCAACCGCAAGACTTCCCATATCTATGTGGCCAACTGGTTCTTCCTCGGCATGATGATTATGATTACCTATCTTCATGTAGTGAACTCGTTAGCAATTCCGGTCACCATGACACATTCCTACTCCCTGTTCTCCGGCGTCCACGATGCCATGATTCAGTGGTGGTGGGGTCATAACGCGGTGGGCTTCTTCCTGACCGCAGGTTTTCTCGGCATTATGTATTACTTTATTCCCAAACAGGCTGACTTGCCGATTTTCTCTTATCGCTTATCGGTACTGCATTTCTGGGCGCTGATGTTCGGTTATGTATGGCTCGGCGCGCATCATCTGCAATACACCGCCCTGCCCGACTGGGCCGGTTCACTGGGAGCAGCCGTTTCCATTGCCATGATTATCCCATCCTGGGGTGGCGCCATCAATGGCCTGATGACCTTATCCGGCGCCTGGAACAAATTGCGTGACGATTATGTACTGCGCTTTTTGATCGTATCACTGGCCTTCTACGCCATGTCCACCTTTGAAGGCCCGGTCATGTCGCTCAAGACTGTGAATGCCCTCTCTCACTACACCGACTGGACTATCGGCCATGTGCATTCCGGCGCATTGGGCTGGGTGGCCATGGTTTCAATCGGTGCCATTTATCACCTGGTAACGCGCTTGTGGAAAACAGATATCCATTCTGTATCACTGGTGAACACGCATTTCTGGATTCATACCATCGGCACGGTGATCTATATCTGTGCGATGTGGGTGTCCGGCATCATGCAGGGTTTAATGTGGCGCGCCACCGATGACTACGGCAATCTGGTGTATACCTTTGCCGAAACCGTAGTGGCGATGCATCCATACTATGTCTTGCGTGCAACCGGCGGCGTACTGGTGCTACTGGGCGCAATCATCATGCTGTACAACAT
>CAYUBK010000024.1:0-17850 GCA_964442955.1 uncultured Zetaproteobacteria bacterium
CATTATTCAGGGTGGCCTGATGTCCGGCCGGAATAAAAGCAGCGGTATCGGTTTCGATTTTCAAGTGCGCCATCTGTGATGCAATCAGCATGGTCAGACCGACAACCAGCACAATCACCAGTTTCGGCCAGTCCACCACCAGCTCCAGAAAACGGCTCATGATATTTTTCCGGATTTCAGGCCGCTTTGAATCAGATCCAGTAAACTGTCCAGTTCAGCTTCCAACTGTTTCAGCGGCGCATCCATACACAGGGGCATATTATATTTGGTCGTAGCATTATATATATCAGCAGCCACTGAGGCCGGGTCGCCAGCGCTCAGTTCTCCCTGTTCAACACCGGCGACAATCATCTCCCTGATCCCATCGACTGCTCTGTCTTCAAAATGCTGTAACACTTGCTTGTGTTTGCCGGCAATCAATTGCACCAGTTCATACATATGCGGCGTTTCCGATACAAAACAATGCAGAAACCTCAGCCGCGCCAAACAATAATCACGCAACGCCTGCATAGCCGTGTCGGCCTGAGCCGCGGCCCGTTCACCGGCCTCGGCCTTCTCGGTCATACAGACCCGCGCGCCTTCAACTGCAATATCTTCCTTGTTTTTATAGAAACGATACAGGTTTCCGACGCTCATATCGCAATCGGCAGCAATTTCCGCCATGGTGGTTTTACCATAGCCGTAATGCGAAAAACGCTTGATGGCAGCTGCTACAATGCTTGTCTTGTCCGATGGTGGCATGGCGCAACCATGCATGAGTGAATAATGAATAACAAGCAATAATATTCATTATTCACTCTGTCTGTGCTCTCTATTTGATTTTATCAGCGTATTGCTGGCGCAGTTCACGGCGCAGAATTTTTCCGACATTGGTTTTCGGCAACGTATCTACAAATACGATATGCTTTGGACATTTATAACCGGTCAGGTTTTTGTGGCAATATGCCTGTAGCTCTTCTTCGTTCAGCGTTTGATCTGACTTGACCACAATCGCAATCACTGCCTCGCCGGATTTAGGATCAGCCACACCGACCACGCCAGCCTCCAGCACTTTGGGGTGTGCAGCTATGACAGCCTCAATCTCATTGGGGTAAACATTAAAACCTGAAATAAGAATCATGTCCTTGAGCCTGTCAACAATATAGACAAAACCATTCTCATCGATTCGCGCCACATCGCCGGTATGCAACCAGCCATCTTCGGTCAGCGTTTTTTTCGTATCGCCATCATGCTGCCAATAGCCCTGCATCACCTGCGGCCCTTTCACCCATAGTTCACCCACTTCACCGATTGCTTTTTCCTTGCCCTGCTTGTTGCGGATCGATACGTCAGTGGAAGAAACAGGCAAGCCGATCGCGCCTGTATAGGCCGGAATATTGATCGGATTGATACACACCGCCGGCGATGTTTCAGTCAAACCGTAGGCTTCGATCAGTGTATTGCCGGTCATCTGCTGCCACTGTTCGGCGACGCTGCGCTGCACGGCCATGCCGCCGCCCAATGTAAACTTCAGCGATGAAAAATCGATCTGGTCAAACCCCGGCGTATGCAGCAGCGCATTGAACAGCGTATTAATGCCGATAAACATCGAAAATGGTTCCTGTTGCAGCGTTTTGACGAAAGCGGGGAAATCCCTCGGATTGGTGATTAATACGCTCCTGGCGCCGATTTTCATGGCAAACAGGGCGTTGGCTGTCAAAGCAAAGATATGATACAGCGGTAACGCCGTGATGCTGACTTCCTGCCCGTCTTTCAGATTGTTTCTGGCCCAGACATAAGCCTGCAACAAATTTGTCACCATATTGCGATGGGTCAGAATCGCACCCTTGGAAATACCGGTAGTGCCGCCGGTATATTGCAGGAAAGCGATATCATCGAGACACTGTTCCACCTGTATAAAGGCGAGCGACGCACCGGTTGCCAGCGCATCATGCAGATGAATAGCGTGCGGGATCACAAAGTCCGGCACCATTTTTTTCACATATTTGACCACGCCATTGACGATAAACGAGGCGGGAAAACCGAACAGATCGCCAACCTGAGTGATGATGACATGGCGAATGGCGGTCTTGTCCACCACTTCGGCCAGCGTATGGGCAAAGTTCTCCAACACGACGATTGCAATCGCGCCGGAATCATTGAGCTGATATTCCAGCTCACGGGCTGTATAGAGCGGATTAACATTCACCACGATCAGACCTGCCCGCAGAGCTGCAAACAGGGCAACGGGATATTGCAACACATTGGGCATCATGATGGCGATGCGGTCACCTTTGTTCAGGCCCAGCTCACCAGTCAGATAAGCCGCCAAATGACGGGTAAGGCGATCCACATCGTCAAAGCTCAGATCATGGCCGAAATTCGAGTAGGCAGGCCGGTCGCGAAAACACTCCACGCTCTGCTCGAACAGGTCTGTGATGGAATTATAGATACTCGCATCCACCGTTTCGGGTACGCCGGGGGAATAGGATTTCAACCAGATTTTATCCATCGCTCGCTCCTTTCATCGCTGCATCTGTAGCAATGCTGCATGAAATCGCCGCACAATCTCGCCTGCCGATTCCACCTGATGAATTCCAGCCACGCTCTTGCCAGCCTGCCAGAACTCCCGTTCGCCGCCTTCATCAAGTGAGGCATGGCGCAACTGAAAAGCAGAACGCAGCGTGTACAGCATACGCAGCCAGTGCTTGCTTCTGTTGCCGCGCAGCAGCATGCGTGCCAGCGCACCGGCCTTGAGCCCCATGGCCGCCACATGCGGCGTGTTGATCAGGGAAACCGGCACGCCGGTAATGCGTTCGCTTAATACAATATCCTGTTCCTGTGCATCCACAATAGCCTGCTTATACGGCACTGCCGCGCGGCACTCCTCGGTCGCGATAAAACGCGTTCCCAATTGGCAGCCGGCATACCCCATCCGCATCGCCTCCACAAACTGCGTTTCATCGCCGATACCACCAGCGCATATCAGAGGCAGATTCAGATCATGCAAATCATCGAATAATTGCAGCGCCGACAATCCGCCGGCATGGCCGCCAGCCCGGTTATTGACAGCAATCAAGCCATCCACGCCAGCATCGACCGCCTTCATCGCCCACTTTCGCTCGGTCGCATCGTGATAAACGATACCACCATATTCGGCTACCCGCTCCACCACCCAGCGCGGATTGCCCAGCGATGTAATGAAAAAACGAATCCCCTCTTCCAGCGCAATGTTTACCCATTCCTGCATGCGTTCGTGATAACGCCGCGATGATTTTTCAATCAGGGCATTCATGCCGACAGGTCCGGATGTCTGCTGCCGAATCAGGCGCAGGCCAGCGCGAAAATCATGGCCGTGCACAAACGTGAGGGATACGGGTTGCACGATGCCCAGACCTCCCGCCCCGGAAACAGCGGCCACCAGTTCAGGATTGGAACACGGGTACATCGGCCCGCAAATCAGCGGCGTATCTACGCCTGCATGGTGGGTAAATGGTGTTTCAATACGGGAACTGTTCATCGAACCGGCTCCTTCGGCCTGAGTTGCCAATGCACGTTCAGGCGGGCAACAATATCACCCGCTTCATCGCTGATTTCGGCGCATACGGTATGCGTTTCTGGTTCAGTAATTATTCCGGGAGGCTCGGCCCGCCCTTCAGCCTGTAGCCGGCCTCGCGCTTTCTTGACGTATTCAATATCGAGTCTGGTCACAATGGCTTTCACATCATCAGGCAATGCGGCAAGCATGGCCAGCCCGCTGGCCAACTCGCCCAGATTCGCAAGCGCAATGGCGTGGATGGAATGCAGATGGTTACGCAGGCCGCGCCGATCCCGCAATGAGATCCGCGCATAACCGGGTTCGAGCTGTAGCACCAGCGGACGAATAGAGCCGGAGTACGGTGCCATACGGCCCAGCATCAAACTATAGAACCTGCGCCCGAAAGCTGTTTTACCCCAGCGCTGCCAAAGACTTAATACCCGCCCCTCAACACGCTCTGCCATCACTCCTCCTGCTGTCGGTCACGTCATATTGTTGCAGACTTTGCAATTATAGCAAAGAAACTGAATTTTGCTTTCCGATGTGCAATATCCCCGTCTAACCCGCGTTACTCATGAATCACCGTGATGATAGATTCATCCCATCCACAGCAGCTCGGAACACAAAATCCATCCGAATCAGGTAGGCCAATGGAAGAAGAAAGCGCTGGCAGGCATGGCAGAGTCATTTGCACGCTGAACAACAGAAAAAACTGAAAAAAGAAATTTGAACCGAAATATCGGACGCTGTATGTCTCTAAAACCATTTATTAGATAAGGTTAATCGAGTGACTTGAAGGTTTGTGAATTATTCAGGCTAACTATTTGAAGGTACTGATTTGTTAAAGATGACAAGCCACACCGTGAACTACCCTGAAGCCCCCCCCTCTGCCACAATGCGCCGCATGACTACCCCATCAGTACAGGATAAACCGCAACTACCGGAACTCTCGCTTGCAACACTGCAAGCCATGATGGCCGAATGGAAACAGCCGAAATTCAGAGCCAGACAAATTCTCGACTGGCGTAACAAGGGCGTGCTAAGCCCTGATGCGATGAAAAACATTTCATCCGATCTGCGCCAAATGCTCAAACATGAAATCTGCTGTGAACCGTTGAAACTGATCCGGCGCGAATGTTCAACGGACGGTACACGAAAATATGTCTTTGCACTTAAACGTGAGCGTTTTGCCGGCAAAATGATTGAATCGGTATTCATCCCTGAAGAAAAACGCGGTACGGTCTGCATCTCGTCGCAGGTCGGTTGCGTGCTGGATTGCCCATTCTGCCATACTGGTACACAGAGCTTTGAAGCCAATTTGACGGCAGGTGAAATCATTGCACAGGTATTGGCCATCAAGGCCGATCTGCATGCAGAACCTTTATCGGATGAATTACACAGCGATATCACGCATATCGTCTACATGGGCATGGGCGAACCGATGGCCAATGAGGATGCCGTATTTAGCAGCATCGGACTGCTGATGGATGCCGATGGCCTGAATATTTCGCGCCGTCGCATCACCGTTTCCACTTCCGGCCTGATTCCCCAGATTCAACGGCTCGGTGAAGTTTATCCGGTCAATCTGGCCATTTCGCTGCACTCTGCCATCAACGATAAACGCGATACGCTGGTGCCGATCAATCGCAAATATCCGTTGCAGGAACTGCGTACATGCCTCAATGCCTACTCCATCGGCAAACAACGCCACATTACTCTGGAATATGTATTGCTCGATCAAACCAATGATCAGGATACGGATTTACAGGCACTAATTCGCTTCGTGAACCCGGAACGGGAGCGGGTCAATCTGATTCAGTTCAACCCGTACCCCGGCAGTCCTTACACAGGAACATCAAAGCAACACATGAAGGAATTTGCGCAAGGGTTGATTTCTAAAGGTATTCGTGCCACTGTAAGGCGCTCGCGCGGCGATGATATCATGGCTGCGTGCGGGCAGTTAAAAGCAGATACAACCAAAGCAGACACAACCAAAGCGCACACCGAGGGATAATGATGAACCAGACAGCAGGACGCACAGGCATCATCGGCGGTAGCGGACTATACGATATCGAAGGTATTGAGCTGATTGAGCATCTGGATATTGATACGCCGTTCGGGAAGCCGTCCGATCAACTGATGCTGGCCTCAATCCATGGCCATGAAGTGGTATTTCTGCCCCGCCACGGACGCGGCCATAAAATACCGCCGCATCAAATCAACTACCGCGCCAATATCTATGCCATGAAACTGGCCGGGGTGAATCGCATTATCTCCATTTCGGCGGTGGGATCGTTGCGCGAGCATATTGCGCCAGGTGATTTCGTGCTTGTCGATCAGTTTGTTGACCGCACCCACAGCCGGGATTCCACCTTTTTCGATGGTCCGGTTGTAGCACATGTATCCATGGCCGACCCGGTTTGTCCCTGTCTCAAATCAGAACTGGCAACAGCCTGCGGTAAAGCGGAAGTCACCACCCATCAGCAGGGCAGTTATCTGGTCATGCAGGGGCCGCAGTTTTCCAGTCGGGCGGAATCAAACCTGTACCGCAGCTGGGGCATGGATGTGATCGGCATGACCAATCTGCCGGAAGCGAAACTAGCCCGCGAAGCCGAGATTTGCTATGCCACGGTGGCCATGAGCACTGATTACGATTGCTGGCATGAAGAAGAAGATGATGTGTCGGTCGAATCCATCATCGAGGTCATGCACGGTAATGTGGCCAAAGCCCAGCGCATGTTGCAGTATTTTTTTACGACCAGCGATGAACAGAAAGCCTGTTCCTGCACGTGCAGACAGGCGTTGGAAAGCGGTATTTTCGCCGACCTGAAATCGCAGAATGATGATGGCATCCGTCCCATCCATGCGCTGGTGGAGCGGTTTCTGTGAATGCCCGCATAGCCCTGATATGTCTGATTATCTTATCGCTGTCGGCCTGCGCCAGCAGCAGGATGGATGATCCGGACAAACAAGCCAGCCTGGCCAATATCCATTATCGACTCGGCATCGATGCGCTTGGCAAACAGGGCATGTTACCCAAAGCTTTTCATGAACTGATCAAATCCAACGAGATCCTGCCCGATCAACCGGAAGTGCTGGATGCTCTGGCTTATGCATGGCTGCTGCGCGGCGATATGAAAAAATCGGAAACGTTTTACCTCCGCGCCATCCGTAATCATGCCGGTGCCGCCACCTATAACAATTATGCCAACCTGCTTAATCGTATGCATCGCCATAAAGAGGCCGAGAAAGCAGCCCGCCAAGCACTGGATGATCCGCGCTACCCCAATCAGGATCTGGCCTTAATCAATCTGGGCGATGCATTGACAGGACAGAAAAAATTTAAACCCGCCTTAGCTGCCTATCAGGAAGCCAGGGTCTTCAATCCGAATAACAGCATCATCAACCTTAGAATGGCAGACACTTATGCCAACCAGGGCAAACTGCGCGAAGCTCGAGCCTTATATGAAATGATTTTCCACAAGCAACAGGGTAACCGGGTAGTAGTTGAAGGCTTGCTGGCGGTATTAAAACAACAACAGGATACCATCGCCGCAAAAACAATACTCAATCAGTTCCGCCAGTATACCGAAGCAGTACTGGACAAAGCCTGGGCCGAAAACGAACTGGAACGCATCAATAAGCCATGAACGATATTGCAGCATCCGCCGAAGATACGCAGCAGAAACCCGCTGAACTGACTGGGCGTCAGGCGCTGCTGCTGGAAATAGCCCACAAACTCAGCCAGTCGCGAGAAGCCTCCGGCGATTCAATTGAAGAGGCGGTTCGCAAACTAAAATTACGAAAAAGTCATTTAGTCGCACTGGAAAGTGGCAACTGGGACAAGATGCCCGATGATATCTATGTCCTGGGCTTTCTTCGTCAGTATAGTCAACACCTCAATGTTGACCTGTCCGATGAAATCAATCGGCTGAAAAACGATCAATATGCCCTCACCAAGCCACTGACTTTTCCCGACCCTCCAGTCGCACCATCGCGGCGATGGGCATGGATTGGCGGCATCGCATTCGTGCTGCTATTCATCCTGTTTAATGTCGCCAGTGAAAATCAGCGCAGTGATCATCAAGATACTGCCGAATCAACCGGGCTCCCTGCTATTGTTGAACCAGCATTGGACGCAACTCCTGTTTTGCAGCCGACGGATAACAGCCAGACTACTGCTGGCAGGGTTCAAGCCAACAGGCCGGATTCAGCGTCTGAAACATTTGCTGTAACGCCCACGCCCACAAACCCTGCCATCATTTCAGCTCCCCCGGTAGATACAACCATCTCAGAAACACCTGTCGCTGAAGAAACCTCACCCATCAAGCCGGTGATTGAAAACATTACCACCGCTGAAAGCAAATCGCCCACAACTCAAAAACAAATTGAAACAGCGCCCGTTCCTGCTCCAGCCACGAACAAAACGCATCATTTTCGTTTTGATGCCGTAGGTTCGCCGGTATGGCTACAGATATCGCGGCCTGATCAGGCCGGTACCGGCAAAGGTAGTTTACTGAAGGAAGTATTATTACAGCCGGGATTTCATGCCACGATCCATGCACAAACAGAATCACTATGGATCACTTGCGGCAATGCTCCTGCACTGCGTATTTCAGTTGATGGTGCTGTATTAGCTACCGTGGGTAGCCTCGGCACTGGCAAAAAAGTTTTACGCGATTATCGTTTCAGCATTGGCGATAACCAATAAGCTAAACTTGCCATCCACCGCCGCCTGCTGCATATTGCTGTGCCGTAAAATATCTTCAATACAGGGGAACCCGACATGACAGCCACAAACTTTCAAACTGCACGCCGTAATATGGTGGACCACCAGATTCGCTGCTGCAAGGTGCTGGATGCGAATATTCTGGATTTGATTGAATCCATGCCCAGAGAAGCGTTTATTCCTGAGCATGTCAGAAGTCTGGCTTATATGGAAGGGCATGTTCCCCTGCCCTGCAATCAGGAGATGCTATCGCCATTGCAAGAGGCCAGCATCCTGCAAAGCCTGATGCTTAAGGGCGATGAACGCGTGCTGGAAATCGGTACGGGAACCGGTTTTTTAACCACGATGCTGGCCATGCAGGCCGATTCGGTTGTCAGCTGTGAAATCCACGAAACGCTGGCCAAACAGGCACAAGAAAATATCGCCAATCATGGCATCAACAATGCCACCGTCATTCACATCAATGCCATGGACGCCGATGTAGTTGCCGCCTGTTCTGATATGCAGGAGCCGTTCGATGTGATTGTACTTGGCGCAGCGATAATGGAAGTACCCGCTCATATTGAAGCACTATTGAAAGATGGCGGCCAAATGATGGCATTTATCGGGGCCAACCCTGCCGCTTCGCTGGTACACAGACAGAAAATCGGCCAGACTTGGCAGCAGACCGGCCTGTTTGAAACCCTGCTTCAGGATATGGAAGGCATCCCGGAAAAACGCGAATTCGTATTTTAATTCCGGAACCAGGCGGCCCGGCACTCACTTGAAAAAAACAAACTGGTCATTATTCGGCCTGCTTGTCCTGTTACTGACAGCAACGCTTACTCAGGCAGCAAACACCATGAAACCCGGCGACCGTATCCAGTTCATTGCCTTGCCATATTTGAGCGGGTTCCATCATAGCGAACGCATGCAGCCAGCTATCGTCAACCAGGTGCAGTACGATCAGAACCTGAGTGATTACCAATGGCGCATCACCGCCACGTTCATCCCTGAATATCGCAAGCGCTCCGGAACGCTTCAAATCATTGATGTGAAACACGCATCGGGGCCAAAGCTCTTGTCCCTGCGTCACATGATCATCCCGCTGCCAATACGCCCCGGCCCCGTTGGCATCGTCGAAATCGAGCGCAAACCATTATGGCTACACACGATAAAAGCCGGTCTGTCGAGACTTGCATGGCAAGCTCCCTTGCTTACCCCTGTCGCTGCCAAACTGGCCATCGCCGAACAAAAACGAAAAGCCAGGCTGGCCAAACGCATGGCCGACCGCGCCTTTTACTTTGGTTATGACACCAACAAGGATGCACTGAAATAACCCTGATAAGATTCCGCTACCGATAGCCCCTTATCGTCGTTAAGCTTGCGCGATGAATAACAACCCTCCATTTCGATGTCAGATTAAATCACTGTTTCCTCATACACTGATGTTCCTCGGCATGGCGCTGTTAATGCCGATACAAGCAGGTGCTGCAAATCAAAAGCCCGATGGAACGCAATATGTCAGCAGGGATGCTCTCGCCAAACAACTGGCCTCGGAAACCGGAGTATCGAAGCATGATATTGCTGAAATTCTAAAACAGGCTAAATTCCGCCCTGACATTATCAAGCGCATGAACGGTCAGTGGGAAGCACAACCTTATGTGAAATATCGGCCGCTGTTTGTCAAGCCGGCGATGCAAAAAAAGGGACGCGCCTATCTAAAACAAAACGGTGCTAATTTCACACGCATTGCAGAGAAATATCAGGTCGATGCTGAAATCATCGCCGCCATTCTCGGCATTGAAACGCGTTTCGGGCAGCGCCACGGCAAACGGCCTGTACTGGATTCTCTCTATACCCTGTCCACCGGCTTTCCACGTCGCGCCGGCTTCTTCCGTAAGCAGTTGGGCGCGATCATCGAAATCAGTCGTCATGACAAACTGAACCTGAGCAAACTCAAGGGTTCCTATGCTGGCGCTTTCGGCGCGATTCAGTTTATTCCAACCTCATTTCGCCAATATGCCGTCGATGAGGATGGTGACGGCGTTCGCGATGTGTTCCGCTCGCAAGCCGATATCATTGCCAGCGTGGCCAATTATTTCAAACTGCATCACTGGCAATATCACCGACCTTCGGCCTACTGGCTTCCGGTTGGCGTAAAACTGAAACGCAAATGGAAAAAAAGAGCCGAGGGAAAGTTGAAGCATTGGGTGAAACTGGCCGATTTACGCAAATCGATGCCGAAAATTTTCGATGCCGTGCCGCAGCCATGGCGAGATGATGATGAAGTCAGCATCATTACCATGAAAACAAAACACGGCAAACAACTGGCGCTGGTGCACCATAATTTCCATGTCATTATGCGCTACAATCCTTCTTTTAATTACGCCATGGCCGTGACCGAAATCGCTGCCCTGCTGGAGAGAAAAACATTCGCCGTCGATTGATTACCATACTCTTACCGCTGCTGGTTATCAGCCTTGCTGCCGGCTGCTCAAAAAAAGCACCGCACAGCGCTCCCGGCCAGGCACATCTGCCCAACGGCACGGGCGGCATCCATAAAACTGGCAACCCGTATAATATCGGTGGTCGCTGGTACACGCCGATGCCGTATGAAAATGGCTATGACGAAACAGGTGTCGCCTCGTGGTATGGCCGCGATTTTGATGGCAAGCCCACCGCCAATGGTGAAACCTATGATATGCACGCCCTTTCCGCCGCCCATAAAACGCTGCCCCTGCCTACGCTGGTGCGCGTTACCAATCTGGAGAACGGGCGTTCGGTGATTGTGCGCGTCAATGATCGCGGCCCGTTTGTGAAGGAGCGCCTGATTGACCTCTCCTATGCCGCGGCCAAAGAGCTCGGTTATGCCCGCAAGGGTACGGCCCATGTGCGCGTGCAGTCGCTGCAATTGCCGCCGCCAACGAAACAGGAAACATTAGCTATGGGTGCAAAACTGAAAGCCGCAGATCACCCCAACAGCGTACATGTCTCCAGTCCTGATGTACTGACTGCGCCAGCCACCGCTGCATCCGGCAAGATTTTTATTCAGCTTGGCGCCTTTTCATCGAAAGACAATGCCGTACGCCTTGAGCAGCAACTGAAATCCGGTTTTTCCGCTATCCATACTGTCGCCGTCCATCTCGGTGACAAAACGTTATACCGCGTTCGTCTCGGGCCCTATGAAGACATGGTCAATATCGAACAAACTGTCCTGTCACTGCAAAGCCACGGCTTTGACAAGCCTGTCGTGGTAATCGAATGAGCGGACATATTGATACACGCCGGCGTTTAGCCGCTTTCGGTTCATCGCGCATCGGCCCTGAATCTACGGTATATAAGGATGTATCTGAATTATCCCGGCAGATCGCGTTGGCCGGCTGGAACGGAATGACAGGTGGCCATCAGGGCATGATGGCAGCATTTTCCGAAGGCATGCATGCCGGCGGCGGCCATATTCGCGGCATCACGCTGGAACGATTCCCAACCCCGCCGGGTAACACATTGAGTGAGGAGATCCGTTCGCGCGATTTCTTCGAGCGCATGGGCACCATGATTGAACAAGCCGATGCGTGGCTCGTATTACCGGGTGGGCTGGGCACGTTGGCCGAACTAGCCATGACCTGGGATTTGCTGGCTATTCGCGTGCTTGAGCCGCGCCCGCTGATGCTCTATGGCGATATGTGGCAACCAATTGTGGATGTCCTGTCCGGGCAGTTAGTGCTATCGGCGGACAAAGCATTCGAAAGTATCCAAATCTGCAACAACCATCAAGATGTACTCGATGCACTCCGCCTCCGTTTATGAATGCGTCTTCTGTTTCCGGATATCAGGATCTGCGCGCTGTCGCCGGCAAGGCGCAGCAGGCTATGCGCCTTGATCAGGCGCTGGCCGAATTATTGCCGCTCTCACGGCGCCGCAGCCGACGCGCCATTGATGAGGGTGGCGTATATCTGAACAGAAAACGCTGCCGCACTGCAGGTCGCACCCTCAAAAATGGCGACAGTGTGCGCGTCGTACTGCTTGATGGGGAAAAGCTGATCCCGTTCCACTCCGATCAAATCATCTGGCAGCAGCCACCGCTGTACCTGATTCACAAGCAGAGTGGCCAGTATGCGCAGGAAGCGCTGCACCGCAGCCGTGGTACGCTACCCGATGAACTGGCCAGACATTTGAAGCTGACGCCATCCCAGGCGGCTGATTTAAGACCGGTACACCGGCTCGATCGCGGCACCTCCGGCCTGATGCTGTTTTCCGCCAATCCGACTCAACTTCAGCTATTGCAAAAAAATTGGCACAGCTGCACTTCAAAATCCTACCTGGCCGTTGTCGAACCAACCCCGGCATGGGATTCACAGCACATTACGCTGGCCATCGATAAACAGCGCGATAAACGCGGTCGCTTCCATATTTCCGAACAGGGACGCGCCTGTGAGACGGATGCAGAAGTCATTGAACGGCGTGGAAATCGCGCCCTGATCCGGCTGATTCCTCATACCGGCAGAACCCACCAGTTGCGTGTTCATCTGGCCGCGCTGGATTGCCCGATTCTCGGCGATACGCGCTATGGCGGAAAAGGCCATCCGCGTTTAATGTTGCACGCCGAAAAATTGAGCATCAAAGCAATAGATCAATCGGCCCTGCCGGATTCACATACTTGGAACGCCCCGCCTCAGGAGAATTGGCAATGGTAATCAAATCAATCACCGGACACGTACGGTATTTACAAATTATGGCGGCATTATGCATGGCGCTGCTGTTATCGCTTTCGATAAACGTTGCACAGGCAGCTCCATGGCCCAAGTCGCCATCCATTGAAGCCAAATCGTGGGCCATGATTGACGCTCGCTCCGGCCAGATCATCGCCGAGCACAATGCTGATGAAACGCTGCCGCCGGCCAGCCTGACCAAGATGGTGACCTTATACTTGGCTTTTGAAGCTATTAAGAAAGGACGTCTGGATCCCGATGCAACCGTATCGGTGAGTAAGAAAGCCTGGAAAATCGGCGGCAGTACCATGTTTCTGGAACCACGCATGCATCCGAAAGTCAAAGAGTTACTGCACGGCATTGCCACCTATTCCGGCAATGACGCCTGCATTGCACTGGCCGAACACATGGATGGCAGCGAAGAAGCCTTTGCAGAACGCATGAACGACAAGGCCAGAGAACTGGGCATGCTGCATAGTCACTTCGTCAATGCCACCGGCTTTCCGGTTGAGGGGCATCATAGTTCGGCCATGGATATGGCGATTGTCGGTGCAGCACTATGGCGTGATTTTCCGGAACAGTTTAAATTATTTGGAGAAAAAGACTACACCTTCGACAAACGCACCCAGCCCAATCGCAATCGCTTATTATGGAGCCTGCCGGAGGCCGACGGTATCAAAACAGGCCATACCAAAGAGGCCGGCTATTGTCTGGTTGGTTCGGCTGAAAAGAAAACCACCCGCTTTATTGCCTCCGTATTCGGCACCAAATCGGATCGCGCCCGCGCCCAGCAAACAAAAACATTGCTGAACTTCGGTTTCAGAAATTTCACCACCGTACGCCCTGCCGAACGCGATATCCGACGCCAGGTTGAAGTATTTGAAGGCGTAGCAAATCATGTATGGCTCAAACCTGCCTTGCCGATCTGGGTAACCGTACCCAAAGGTAGTGAATCATCACTTTCATTTCGCTTACGCTATGAGTCACCGCTGATGGCGCCAATTAGAAAAAACCAGAAACTCGGCACGATTGATGCCGTGGTTGGAGACCGGGACGGGCATGGAAAAACCATCCGCTCTTTCCCCATGGTTGCGGCACGCGCTATCGAGCAGGCCTCGTGGATCAGTCGTCAATGGGATGGCTTGCGCCTGTGGGTTCGCGATGCCAGCAAAGATGTGCTTGGGGGAGAATCCGACGAGCCGGAAAAAGAACAGAAAAACGAATCGGAAAAGTAAGCCATGACATTAACGGCCTGGGTCAATGGCCGCTTTCTGCCACTGGATGAAGCCACTGTTCATATCGAGGATCGCGGCTTTCAGTTTGCCGATGGCGTATATGAAGTCATCGCCTGCTTTGGCGGCACCTTTGTTGATATGGATGCGCATTTAAACAGGCTTAAGCGTTCATCTGAAAGTATCAACATCCAGCTACCGGTTTCCCTGACGGAATTAAAATCCCTGATTGAACAAACCTACCGGCATAACCCCTTTGATGATGCCATGATTTATGTGCAGATCACACGCGGCGCAGCACCGCGCTCGCACCTTCCAGGCGCTGAATTAACGCCAACCATGGTCATCACATCGCGCGATTTACCCATGCCTTCAGCTGAAAAAATATCAGATGGTGTCAAAGCCATTTCGCTGGAGGATATGCGCTGGAAACGCTGCGATATCAAATCCATCGCACTGCTGGCCAGCGTCATCGGCAAACAGGAAGCAGCCTATCGCGGCGCCGATGAAACATTCTGGCTGGATGAAGATGGCCATGTGCTGGAAGGTTGCGCCACCAATTGCTTCGCTGCCATTAACGGCATTCTGGTCACCCACCCGCTCGATCATCAGGTGTTGGGCGGCATTACCCGTCAGATGGTTTTAAAGGTTGCCAGAGCGCATGGCATCACCGTGGAAGAACGGCCATGGAAGCTGACTGAAACAGGCCTTACAGAATGCATGATGAGCAGCACCACCAATGCCATTATGCCGGTCTGCCATATCAATGGCGAAAAAATCGGCACGGGAATCCCCGGCCCCATGGCCATGGAATTGCGCCGTTTGATGCTGGCCGAATTCGAAACATTAAAGGCATCCACATGATTCAGGCTGTACTGCTGGATATGGATGGTACCATAGTCGATGCCTTCCCTCCGATTATTCGCGCCCTGAACCAGACTTTTGCCGAATTCGGCCTGCCGCAGATGACGTCCGAAGAAGTCAAACGGCACACAGGCAAAGGCGATTGTAGTATGAAGGCATTGTTCGGCGAACGCCAGAATGAAGCAGCAATCCGTTTTCTGGAAATTCACGATGAGGATTATCTGGAGAACATCAAACCATTGGCAGGTGCGGAAACTCTGTTTCAGTGGTTGCAAGCTCGCGATATCCCGACCGCCATAGTCACCAGCAAAAGTCAGATTCGCGCCGAGGCGCAACTGGATGCCTTGAACTGGTCGCATTATTTTGACACTGTGATTGGCAAAATGGATGGGCGAGCAGAAAAACCCGATCCGGCCCCTGTGCTGCTGGCCTGCGAACGGTTAAACATAGACCCCCAACACGCTGTCATGGTCGGTGACGGCATTGCCGACATGAAATCGGCTACCCGAGCAGGTAGCCGCGCGCTGGGTCTGTGCGATGCATTTTCTGCACAGGAACTCGCCGAGGTTGGCGCCGACCACTGTTTTGACTCACTCACCGAGGTTCATGCATGGCTGAAAACACAGATCAACTGATTCGCTTCCTGCTGCCGGAAGCGCATAGCCGAGGCGTGATTATTCGCGCCAAACACCTGTTTGCCGACGCCAACCGCATTCATGGTCTGAATGGCCCGGTTGCGACCCTGTTTGATCAAAGCCTGCTGGCTTCCATCCTGTTGCTGTCGATCAGCAAGGGTGGCATGCGTCAGGTGTTGCAGCTCGATGCCACCTGTCCTGCCCCGTTGCAACGCATCCTGGTTGAGGCGCGTCTTGGCGCGGTGCGCGGTTATCTCAATTGGCAGGAAGATAAGACCGCTATTCACCACACCGAGGCCGATGGCGTAAGCAGTTGGTTGGGATCACCAATTCGCCTCTCCACCGTTCGCGATCTGGGCGTAGGCCAACCGTATATCTCCACCATTGAGCACGATTCCGATTTTTTGGCTGATCATCTGATCCATTATTTGAATCAATCGGTGCAAATCAGAGCCGATGTGATCCTGCATGGTGATCTGGCCATCACGCTTGAGGCCATGCCGGGCTGCGATGATGATCACTGGTTCAATGCAGTAGAAAGCATGGCAAAGATTCCGGATCATGCACTGGCTGTCGATGATCCAGAATCACTGCTGGACTATTTTGGTGGCCTCCGTTGCAAGGTAGCCAGCACCGATGACTATCGCTACCAGTGCGATTGCAGCCCCGAAAAGATGGTCAAAGCCATTGAAAATCTGCCCACCGAACAATTGGCTTCACTGGCCGATGAATCCGGCGACATCACCGTATCTTGCCAATACTGCGATACCCACCACGTCCTCAAAGCTTGATTAAGACAATACTTTAGACACAGATGGACGCGGATACACACAGATTAGTGGCAAATACTGAAAAAGATCAGTTGGGCAAGAGAAGCTGCACTGTAAGGCGTGCGACTGAGCTTAACTATTCCGGTCTTGATTTTATCTGTGTTTATCTGCGTTCATCTGTGTCCCAATTTTGATTGGTTTTAGGTGAAAGAAATAAACTACGCCATTATCCGCAGACCCGGACGGAAAACTGCCAGTATTGTGATCAGAGCGGATAATCGTGTTGAGGTGCTGGCACCGAGCCGAATGCCAGCTTCGTTGATTGATGAATTCGTTCAGCAAAAAAGGGCATGGGTTGCCAAAAAGCTGCACTTCAATCAGGAAGTCCGAGCAGCATATATTCCAAAACAATTTCAGGGCGGCGAAATATTCAATCTCCTGGGCCAGTCCTACTCGCTCAATGTATTGCAAGCGGAACGCTCCGTTCAGATCAGCGGGCATGAATTACTGGTTTCACACCCCAGTCCGGAGCCGGAAACAGTTTGTCACCAGATCACGCGATGGTATCGTCAACAAGCTGAATCATATATCCAGCCCCGCAGCGACCATTTTTCCGCCATGGTCGGCAAGAAGCCCCGCTCAATCGGCACCAAGGCCTACAAAAGTCGTTGGGGCAGTTGTCATCACGACGGGCGCATTTATATCAACTGGCGGCTGATTATGGCACCGGCATGGGTGATGGATGATGTCATTGTGCATGAACTCTGCCACCTGATTCATCCCAACCACTCAAAGCAATTCTGGTCACTGCTGCAATCGATTTACCCTGATCACACCGCCGCAAAATCATGGTTAAAAATCAATAGTTTAACGCTATCGCTGTAACCCGACCCGTATCATTTCGACCAACCAGCAGATCGATTGCCAGATTAGTTACCAGATAGATCAGGACTCAACTTTAAGCGCGCTCAACCGATAGATAAGCTTAACCAATGCAGCAACAAGAGGAGCTTGATATGCTGATGATGAAGTGGTCCAACCCACGCCATAACCAACAACCGCCTTCTTCGGCCAGCCAGCAGCAGGAGCATGCACAGAATGACTGGACGATTTCCAGCAATATCCACGCACCTTTCGAATGTATTCGCGTTTATTGCGATGGTCTGAAAAACATCACCGAAGTCGCTTCGGTCGACACCGTTACAGAACAATTCATCAACGGCGGCGGTGCCATTACCCGTCCCAAAATGCATATCCCCGGCATCGGCTCGCTGATCACGTGTAGCGACTGTGTTGGCCACACCTTCTCATTCATTGAAACCGACGATCCGGTGCGCCCGGAAAGAATAGCAGGCATTGACTAAAACATCGTACCGCGAATGAACGCTAATTCGCGCTAATAAAAGATGATG
>CAYUBK010000025.1:0-17829 GCA_964442955.1 uncultured Zetaproteobacteria bacterium
ATCTTACAATTCAACGATGCGGTAGTTGACAGTAAATAATCCGATTAAGGAGTGAGTACATCTTCCTTGTTTGTGTTTCCTCTGTGCTCTCTGTGGTGAAAGATTTAGGTTTTTCTTTTTATTCCCGGTTCGAGTTACAGCTTTTTAACAATGCTTTTGAGCACAGCTATAAATTCGACATTTTCTTCCGGCAGGCCAACTGAGATACGCAGGAAGTCTGGCATGCCGTAAGGGGCGAGCGGGCGGGGGATGATGCCGTGATCTTCCAGTCGCTGCAAAATTTCGCTGCATTTGCTGTGGCGCAGCAACACAAAGTTGCCAAAGCTGTGACCACCGAACAGACCCATATTACTCAGTTCAGCCTCCAGTTTCTGCCTTTCAGCCACCGTGTCGGCCACTCGAGCCATGACCCATTGGCGATCCTGCAATGCCGCCACAGCCGCAGCCTGCGCCAGCAGATTAATATTGAATGGTTCACGAAAACGATTGGCCAGTCCGACAATGGCGCTATCAGCCATGGCATAACCGACTCGGCAACCCGCCAAACCATAGGCCTTGGAAAAGGTGCGGCTGATCACCAGCCCCGGATGTGATAAATCATGCACGGAATTTCCCAACTGGTCGGCCACAAACTCATAATAGGCTTCATCAATAATCACCACCACATCACGAGGCAGCTCATCCAGAAATGCTTGAATTGATGTATTGCTTAGCAGCGTCCCGGTCGGGTTATTCGGATTGGCGATACACACCACTTTTGTCTGCTCTGTCACCGCCGCAGCCATACCATCCAGATCGTGGGATAATCCGTCCGATTCCGGCACGGCAATGCCTGTTGCGCCTGAGGCCTGCGTCGCCAGAGCATAAACAATGAATCCGCGCTGCGAATAAATTACTTCATCGCCTGCTCCCGCAAACGTGCGAATCAATAATTCCAGCACTTCATTGGAACCATTGCCGATCAAAATCTGATCAGTCGCGACGCCGTGAAAATCCGCCAGGGCTTCTTTCAGAACTGTGACATCACCATCCGGATAACGGTGTACTTCGGATACCGCCTGCTGCATGGCCGCAATGGCTTTCGGTGACGGCCCGTACGGATTTTCATTCGATGCGAGCTTAATGGCTCGATCCAATCCTTTTTCCCGCAATAATGTCTCTACCGGTTTGCCCGGAATATAAGGGTGCAATCCAGCCGCCTGTGCCACAGCCCGTCCCAGCCAGTCAATATTTTCCATTTTTCTTAAACCCCAACCTTTAGCCACGAATTCACACGAATGAACACGAATTCACACGAATTTAAATTCATGGTCTTGCCTTTGATTTTCTTCTGTGGATCTCTGCGTCGTCTGTGACGTGCAGGATGCACAAATGCCGCAAGCGCATGGATGCGCAGGAGCGGCCGGTGAATACCTTTGACTATAAAGGCTTAGACACCGGATACGAACCCAGAATCTTGATGAAGCCGCCCGGTTTGGACTGAATCTCGGCAATCGATTCGGCCACGCTGGCATCATCACGATGCCCCTGCACATCAGCGAAAAACACATATTCCCACAGCTTTTTCTTCGACGGGCGCGATTCGATGCGGGTCAGACCAATGCCGCGATCTGCAAAGGAGGTAATCAGCGTATGCAGCGCGCCCGGCTCGTCCTTGATGGACATCACCAATGATGTTTTGTCTTCGCCGGAAGCCGGTGAATCATGTTGGCCGATGACAAAGAAACGGGTGGTGTTATCGTGAAAATCTTCCACATTGCGCTGCACCAGTGGCAGCCCGGATTGATCAACAATCGAGTACGGCCCGATCACGGCACACTTCTGCCAGTCCAGCGCGCCACTATTATTCTCTTTGGCTTCATCGACCATGCGGGCGGCGCGAATTGTTGATGAAGCATCCATCAACTGGGCATTGGGGATGTGCGCCGCTAACCAGTTGCGGCATTGCCCCAGCGGTTGCGGATGTGAAATTACTACTTCTACATCATCCAGGTTTTCTGCATAAGTGAATAAATGATGATGAATCGATAACTGAATTTCAGCGCAGATAAAAATATCACGCTCCATATCGGCGAACAGATCCAGCGTCGGCGTTACCGCACCTTCAAATGCATTTTCCACTGGTACCACGCCGTAGGTGGCGCGCCCTGATTCCACTTCGTCAAACACCATCTCCAGCGAACCACAAGCCAGATAGGCCGGCGTAGCGCCAAACTGGCGCGTGGCTGCTGTGTGGCTGAATGTGCCGGCAGGGCCGAGATAGGCGACCGTCATCGGATGTTCCAGCGCCAGACAAGCACCGATAATTTCGCGATAGATGCCATGAATGGCTTCATCGGGGATTTTGGTCTGATGATCAGAGGCTGCCGCCTCGGCATTGCGCGCCAGTACGCGACGAATAATTGAAGCCTCGCGACTCGGCACATAAAACGGCGCATTGCCGCGATCCTGTTTATGCTCGCCTACTTCAGATGCCAGACGAGCGCGCTTGCGGATCAGCTCCAGCATCTCATCATCAACCGCATCGATTTCAGTTCTGAGGTTGTTTAATTTTGATTCCAGATCAGCCATGCCAGCACGCTAGCAGCAGCTTAAGCGTCAAGCCATACTACTTCGATTCCACTTTGGTTCAAACAGCCGGTTCCAGATGCACCCGGTCATGAATCAAGCAAAAACTACGCTGGCATGATCCGTGGTGTGAGTTCGAGATGTATCCTTAATTGAAGCACGACAACGAAGCACTCGGATGCTTTCTCATGGCGAGTCTACGGAATCGACGGTGGTGTTGGCTGTACCATCGCGGAAACGTATTTGCATGTTATCTCCCGGTTCCAGGCCAGCGACACGGGTGATTAATTGACCATCGGGACTCAGTGCCATGCTGTAGCCACGATCCAATACGCAGGTGGGATTCAGTTCTTCGAGCTTGCTGCGCAGGACAATCAGTTGCTGGCGTTTTGACTGAATGTGCTGATGCTGCATATTCAGTCGGGTCGTGATATTGGTCAGTGAGCGTCGCTGCTGTTGCAGCAGCATGGTCATATCCTGATGTAACCGACTGCTTTCGCTGGCCTGTAACAGGCGCTGCTGTTGCAGGCGCTGAACCGGTTGTAACGGTATGAGGCGTTTCTCCAGTCGGCGGAGGGGAATATGCAATTGTTTTAGATTCAGATGGGCGACATGGGCGAGGCGGGATTGCATCTGTTCGATTTGGTGATACCGGGCATCGGTGCGTCGCTGCCATGCATGGGTTTGACGTTGCGCCAGTGCTTCATGATTGCGGCGGCTCTGAGTGAACTGCTGTCTGAGCATGTGGCGGAGCGTTACCAGTTTGGGCAGGCGTTTGCGCAATTCCTCTTTGGCCGGGCAACAGAGTTCCGCCGCATTCGACGGCGTGGCGGCGCGTATGTCAGCGGCCAGATCGGCCAGCGTCGTATCGATTTCATGGCCGATGCCGGCAATCAGCGGAATCGGGCAATCGACAATGGCGTTGACCACACGCTCATCGTTAAAGCACCACAAATCTTCGATGCTACCGCCGCCGCGAACCAGTAAAATCACATCGGGCGGCGAATCCATGCGACTGATATTGTTGATGGCGGAAGCAATAGATGATGGTGCTGCTTGCCCCTGCACCAGAGCCGGGGCGAGCGTGAGCTGCAACCAGGCGGGGCGGGTGGCCAATACCTTTTTGACATCTTCAAAGGCGGCGGCTGTCGGGGATGTGATAATGCCGATGTGTTTCGGCAGGTGCGGGGGAGCTTGTTTGCGATCAGTGTCAAACAAGCCAAGCTTTGCATAAGCGCGTTTGCGCCGCTCAAATTCTGCCGCCAGCTTCCCCTCGCCTGCCGCTTCAACGCGGTTGACCACCAGTTGATAGGAACCGCGCGGTTCATACAGGCTGATATGGCCGGAAAATACGAATGCTTCGCCTTCTTCGGGCAGCTGTTGCAAACGCGCGGCGGTGGAACGCCAGATAACTGCGGAAATAGCCGCATGTGCATCCTTGATGGTGAAGTAAAGATGGCCGGATGACGGGCGGGTGAGACGGGATACTTCGCCGGACACTTCCACGCGGGCAAAACCGATCTCCAGCATCTGTTTGATGCGGGCAGTCAGTTCAGTGACGCTTAACGGGGCTGTTTTTTTATCGGTGGTGTTCTCACCGCCGATGTTCTCATCAACATGCATTTGGCAATCATGTCGTAAGGCCTGCGCGGGTCAATATCTGTTGTTGAACTGTGAGTGAAGGTGGTCGTTCAGGAATGCTCAGCAGTCTTAAGGAAGCGCTGATCAAAGGCTGATTCGTGTCTTCATATCCATCATAATCAGCACTTCTCTAAATCTTCAAATTCGCCGGGTTCGAATTCGTAGGGAGCGCCCATGAGGTAAGCGATATCGGAAAGTGATACATGCGGGTTCAAGCGGGCCAGCGCGTTTATTACTTTGCGCCAGTCAGAATCGGTATTTGTAACATTTTGTTGCACGCGGTTCTCCTTTGGGGTTGGTGGGCGGCAAGGTAAGCCGGTTCTGTGACAGATGGATGTCACTGTTATGACACGGCAGTGACATGCATGATTCGCAATCTGAACGTTTCTGTACGATTTATTGCATGACATTATAGAAGAAACTTATACACTGTGATACCGGGCTTGCGCCCTGATATTCTCTCAAAAAAGGGGAAAGCGTTGAACGCGAACGAAACAACAGACCTGGATAGCAAAGAATATTACCTGAACCGCGATCTGAGCATGCTGGAATTCAACCGGCGCGTATTTGAAATGGCCTGCGATACGAACCTTCCATTGCTGGAGCGGCTGCGTTTCTTGTGCATTTACACATCCAATATGGATGAATATTTCGAGGTGCGGGTCGCTATACAGAAACATCGCCTAGCCATCGGTTCATTGGGCACTGCTGCGGATGGTCTGACTGCGACGGATATTTTGCTCAGTGTTCGTGAACGTGTTGAGCAACTGGTGGAAGAGCAATATCGCTTATTGAATGATGAATTGTTGCCGGCCATGCACAATGAAGGTATCCGTATTTTACGACGGCCGGACTGGAATGAAGCTCAGACCGAGTGGATCCGCAAGTTTTTTAAACGTGAGTTATTGCCCGTGCTGACCCCGATCGGACTTGATCTGGCCCATCCGTTCCCCAGAATTCTGAATAAAATTCTCAATTTCATCGTGGCGCTCGATGGTAAAGACGCCTTTGGGCGGGAATCGAAATATGCCATTGTGCAAGCGCCGCGTTCGCTTTCGCGCGTGATTCGATTACCGGGCGAAATTGCCGATTCCGAACACTGTTATGTGTTTCTTTCCTCGGTTATTCATGCCCATGTCGGCGACTTCTTCCCGGGTATGAAAGTGAAAGCCTGTCACCAGTTCCGCATCAGCCGAAACAGCGAGCTGATTGTCGATGAGGAGGAAGTTGTAGATTTGAAGCAGGCCGTGGCCGGCGAGTTGCTGGAACGCCGTTTCAGTGCACCGGTGCGGCTTGAGGTATCCAATAAATGCCCTGCCAAGTTGTATAACTTTCTGTTGCATCAGTTTGGTTTGCAGGAGACGGATCTGTATCGCGTCGATGGCCCGGTCAACCTTTATCGGCTGGCGGCGGTCTATGATGGCGTGGACCGACCTGATTTGAAGTTTCCGCTATTTGAATCCGGCATACCAGCGCGATTACAGACCGAAGATCAGGATATGTTCAGTATTATTCAGGAAGGCGATGTTTTATTGCATCACCCTTATCAGAGTTTTAATCCGGTGGTGGAATTGATCAATCAGGCTGCATCCGATCCGAGTGTGCTGGTGATCAAGCAGACTATGTATCGGGTGGTGCCTGACTCTCCGATGGTGGATGCGCTGATTCGGGCGGCGCGGGCCAATAAGGAAGTCGTTGCAGTGATTGAGTTAATGGCGCGCTTTAATGAAGAGGATAATATTGCCATGGCCAGCCGTTTATCGGCTGCCGGCGTGCAGGTGGTGTACGGCGTGGTGGGCTATAAAACGCATGGCAAGATGCTGATGATTGTGCGCCGCGAGGGCAGGCGATTGCGCCGTTATGTGCATTTGGGTACCGGCAATTATCATACGTTTACCAGCCGCTTCTATACCGATTTCGGCCTGCTTTCCTGTGATCCGGAACTGGGCGAGGATGTACATAAATTATTCCAGCAACTGACCGGGCTTGGTAAGGCGATTCGTCTCAAAGCGATGTTATCCGGCCCGTTTACCCTGCATAAGGGGTTGATTGAGCGCATCGAGCATGAGGCGGAACTGGCCCGGGCAGGCAAGGTCGGAAGAATCCGGGCTAAAATGAATGGTTTGGAGGAGCCGGAAATTATCAAGGCTTTGTACCGGGCATCTCAGGCCGGTGTGAAGATTGATCTGGTGGTGCGTGGCATTTGTTGTTTGCGTCCCGGCATTGCAGGCGTGTCGGAGAATATCCGGGTACGTTCGGTGTTGGGTCGTTTTCTTGAACATTCGCGTATTTTTTGCTTTGAGAATGATGGTGATCCGGAAGTCTTTTGCGCCAGCGCCGATTGGATGGGGCGTAATCTGCTCAGGCGCGTGGAAACCTGTTTCCCGATTCGCGACAGTGGGTTGCGCCGCGATGTGATTGCGCAGGGCTTGTCGCCCTATCTGTCGGATAATACTGCCACCTGGCACTTGAAGGCCGATGGTAGTTATCAGAGGGTCATATCGCGTGGTCAGGAAAAAAGTGCCCAGCTTGCTCTGATGCAGAAGCTCGGCACGCTGTTGGAATAACGCTCTGATGCGCATCGTATTTGCCGGCACGCCCGGTTTCTCCGTTCCCTGTTTGACAGCCCTGATCGATACCGAAGGCATGGATGTGGTTGGCGTGGTCTCGCAGCCGGATCGCAAATCCGGTCGTGGTATGAAGCTGACGCCGTCTGCAGTTAAGCAAGCTGCGCTGGATGCAGGTATTGATGTAATTACGCCCGATTCATTACGCGATAATGCCGAGGCGCTTTCATGGCTTGAAGCCAAACAGGCCGATGTGCTGGTGGTGGTCGCTTTCGGCATGATTCTGCCTAAAGCGTGGTTAAATGCAGTGCGAATTGCGCCGGTCAATGTGCATGCATCCTTGTTGCCGCGCTGGCGCGGCGCAGCCCCGATTGAACGCAGTCTGCTGGCCGGCGATCACGAAACCGGCGTGTGCATCATGCAAATGGAAGAGGGGTTAGACACCGGCGGCGTGTATGCCCGCCGAACGTTACCGATTAGCGATCATACCACCGGTTCGGAACTATGGTTTGAACTGGCTCCGATGGGCGCGGCATTGCTTGTTGAAACATTGCCGAAAATCGAGGCCGGTCTGCAGTCCGAAGCGCAACCGGAGCAGGGGATTACCTATGCGCATAAAATCAGCAATGACGAGCGTATTATCGACTGGAAAAAAAGCACAGCGGAGATTGACCGGCTGGTACGCTGTTTCTCGCCGCGTCCCGGCGTACGTACCCGGTGTAACGGCAAGTGGCTCAAACTGATTGCCGGTGTCGTATTATCCAAAACGCACCATGCAGAAACAGGAACGGTTGTGGGCGTAAATGCCGGCCTCGATATCGCTTGCTCAGATGGTTCTGTTTATCGTATCAGCACATTGCAACCCGAAGGTAAAAAATCCATGCAGGCTTCGGATTTTCTAAGGGGTGCCCAGATTCAACCCAACGACGTCCTGCGCTAACCCCTCACGCTTCCCTCCTCACTTCCTCCCGGACGAGCCAAACCCACCTGCTCCGCGTTCGGTTTCCGATAAGCTGTCCACAGCTTGAAAATCAGCCTGCACGAACGGGGCAATAATCATCTGGGCAATGCGGTCGCCGCGCTGCACGGTGAATGCCTCACTGCCATGATTGATCAGAATTACGCCGACCTCGCCGCGATAGTCGGCGTCAATGGTGCCCGGCGAATTCAGTACGGTGATGCCGTGTTTTAGCGCCAGCCCCGAACGCGGACGAATCTGCGCCTCGTAATTATCCGGCAGTGCCATAGCAAAGCCGGTCTTGATCAGGGCATGCGCGCCCGGTGCAATGCTGATATCTGCATCCACAGCGGCGCGCAGGTCGGCGCCGGCAGCATGGGTGGTGGCGTAGAAGGGCAGGTCGATGCCTTCGCCATGCGGCAAGGTCTGAATATGTACGGTCGGGTTGTGATTGCTCATCGGTTTAACTCCGTAATGTGGCTAATAATCTGTTTGGCGAAATCCAGTTTTGATTCGGCTTCGATTGCGATCTGTTCGCCATATTTACTGATCCACCATCCACCGGCATTGTCGCTGCCTATATTGGCGATGTCGTTGGCTACAACAGCATCAACATGTTTTTTTGCCAGCTTGGTTTTGGCGTGGTCGATATGATGGTCGCTTTCCGCCGCAAAGGCGATGACTTTGGCTGGCCGGGTGGGCATGGCTGCGATGTGGGCGACAATGTCAGGGTTGGCCGTCAGTTTAACTGTCATGTTGTCAGTATCGCCGCGTTTGAGTTTGCCTTGAACTGATTCGGCGAAGCGAAAGTCACTGACCGCAGCTGTAGCAATAAATACGTTAGAATCGGAAGCTTCCAGTTCGCAAATCGTCAGCATTTCCAATGCCGTTGATACATTTCTTCGCATCACGCAGGGGTGCGTATCCGCCGTGCCGGGGCCGGCGATCAGCGATACGGATGCGCCCATGATGGCGGCCAGATCAGCCAGCAGCGCGCCGAGCATGCCACTGGCCCGGTTGGTCAGAATACGCACGTCATCCCATGCTTCCACAGTGGGGCCTGCATTGATCACCCAGTGCTGGCCGATTAACGGTTTATCGGTTAGCAGCGGCAATAATTCGGAGAGAATCGCGCGTACATCCGCCAGTCGTCCGGCTCCCGATTCACCGCAGGCCAATTCGCCTTCATCCGGCCCGATGCAGTGCATGCCGCGCCCGCTTAGCGTTGCCATATTACGTTGCGTGGCCTCGGATTTCCACATCGAAGTGTTCATGGCCGGGGCCAGTAATACCGGTTTGTCGCAGACCTGCATGGTCGTGGTCAGTAGATCATCGGCAATGCCATGCGCCAGACGGGCAAGCAGGCTAGCCGTGGCCGGCGCGATAATGACTGCATCAGCCCAGCGCGCCAGTGCAATATGACCCATTTTTCTCTCGCTGGTTAGATCGAACAGTTCACTGTGCACCTGATTGCCAGTCAGCGCCTCAAATGTGAGCGGAGTGACAAATTCACAGGCAGATTTTGTCATCACGCAGCGTACATCCGCACCGGCTTTGGTCAGCATGCGCGCAAGCTCGGCGATTTTATAGACTGCGATTCCGCCGCCGATGCCGATCAGAATGCGCTTGCCGGTCAACATGTCAGCTTTGCAGTTCTTTTAAGGTGCTCAGCACGGTTTCGACATGTTCTTTGACGCGTACCTTGCGCCATGCAAAGGCGATATCGCCTTCCGGGTTGATAATGAAAGTGGAGCGTTCAACGCCAAAATATTCTTTGCCGTAATTCTTTTTGAGTTGCATTACATCGAACGCCTTGCACAGGGCTTCTTCGGTATCGGCCATGAGCGGAAAGTTCAGCCCCTGCTTTTCGGTGAAGCGGGCATGCGATTTCACTGAATCGCGACTGACTCCGACGATGGCGGCATCGGCAGCAGAGAAATCGGGCAGGGCGTCACGGAAGCCGCAGGATTCAGTGGTGCAACCCGGCGTGCTGTCTTTGGGGTAAAAATACACAATCACCCATTGCCCATTCAAATCGCCCAGTTTCAAGCGGCCTTCTGGCCAGGTGTCCAACTCTATATCTGCTGGTGCGGCATCACCGGGGTTGATGTTGTAATCTGCCATGGTTGTTTCCTCGCAATGATTTTTTTGATGACTCAAGCTATCGTTGCGCGAAACCGTAGCGCAAGGAGCCATGGAATGCAGCAAGAAACGAGTACCGTCACCATCCAGCCGAAGTCGGTATTACTGGCTGAACCGCGCGGTTTTTGCGCTGGCGTGGACCGGGCCATTGAAATTGTCGAACGGGCTTTGCAGGTCTATGGCGCACCGGTCTATGTGCGCCATGAAATTGTGCACAATCGTTTTGTCGTTGAAAACTTGCGCGCCAAAGGGGCGGTATTTGTTGAGAGTACTGAGGATGTTCCGGATGGCGCCTTGCTGATTTTTTCCGCCCATGGCGTCAGTAAGGCAGTGCGCGAATGCGGTCAACAACGTGGCCTGCATGTGATTGATGCGACCTGTCCGCTGGTGACCAAAGTGCACCTGGAATTACTGCGCCATTATGCCAACGGACTACAGGTCATTCTGATTGGCCATGCCGGGCACCCGGAAGTAGAAGGAACCATGGGGCAGGCGCCGGAAGGGGCGGTTCTGCTGATTTCCGAACCGGAAGATGTGGGTGGTTTGCAAGTGAACAATCCCGATCAACTGGCCTTTGTGACGCAGACAACCCTGAGCGTGGATGATACGCGAGAGGTGGTGGATGCGTTGAAAGCGCGATTTCCCAATATTATCGGGCCGAAACGCGAAGATATTTGTTATGCCACCAGCAACCGGCAGGAAGCGGTCAAGGCACTGGCTGCACGCTGCGACGTAGTGTTGGTGATCGGTTCGCAGAATTCGTCCAATTCCAATCGCCTGCGTGAAGTGGCCGAGCGGGCCGGCGCGCTGGCCTGTTTAGTTGACGGGCCGGAGGATATTCAGGCTGAGTGGTTTTCTGCGGATTCGGCTGTTGGCATTACCGCCGGCGCATCTGCGCCCGAGATTCTGGTCAATCGGGTTACCGAATGGTTGGATAAACACGGATTTTCAAATATCAGTACGCTGAGCGTGAAAGAGGAAAATGTGGCATTTACCTTGCCTGAATCATTGCGTTGATTGCTGCCAGCGATCAATAAACGCCTGTGGCGTCATTCGAGCCCCCTCATTCGCGCCCTCTCATTTGAAACGCGTCAAACGATTATCCGATATGCTCCGGCAATAGCGAATCGATAAATTCCTCGGCATCGAACGGCATCAAATCCTCCAGCGTTTCACCAACGCCGATATAGCGAATGGGCAGTTCGAATGTATGCGACAACTGCAACACAATGCCGCCTTTGCCAGAGCCATCGAGCTTGGTCACGATCAGGCCGGTCGTGCCTGCCACTTCGCGGAATTTTTCGACCTGCACCACCGCATTCTGGCCGGTGCCGCCATCAACCACCTGCCAGACTTCATGCGGTGCATCCGGGCATGCCTTGGCAATCACGCGGCGCACTTTGGCCAATTCATCCATCAAACCGCGATCCGTCTGCACACGCCCAGCCGTATCGACAATCACCACATCATAATTTCTTGCTAAACCACGTTGCACCGTATCGAAGGCAACCGATGCCGGGTCAGCCCCTTCGTGCTGACGCACCAGATCAGCACCGGCGCGCTCCACCCACACGGCCAATTGCTCGACAGCGGCGGCACGGAAGGTATCGCCTGCGCCAATCAGCACCGATTTTCCCTGTTGCCGGAACATGGTTGCCAGTTTTCCAATCGTTGTCGTTTTGCCGGTGCCGTTGACGCCAACTACGAGCAATACAAAGGGGCCGGAAGCAGCTTCGTTGATGGGCTTTGTTTCAGGAATCATATCGAGCATCGATGTTTTCAGGGCTTCAATCGAACTGCCGCGCCGTTTGCGCGCCTTCTGCACCAGTGAGCCGGATAACTCACCGCCGCAATCGGCCATGATCAGCCCATCCTCGATATCGATCCACTCTTCTTCGGATAAGGCTTCGACCGAACCGCCCGGTACCATTTGTGCCAGCGCATTCCGGCTGCGCGATAAACCTGTTTTTAGTCTGGAAAAGAATGAGGACATAGACACTCCCTGATGCCATGATGGCTTGCAGCGCTATTCTAGCGCCAATGACGAGCTATTGTCAGGTGTGTGTGAAGCCCTCTATTTTAGCAAACGACCAACCAGCAGATGATAAGCGCCTTCTCCCTTGATAGCGGCGAACGACTGGTTGGCCTGTTGCAGCAGCTTATGCCCATGCTCCTGCATGGCTGGCTTCAAATCACCCGCAGATTCCGCCTGCAGCAGCATCATGCGAGCAGATGCAGCGATAGCCAACAGATCACTGAGCTGGCGCAGCGTCGATGCATTGTTGGCCTCGGGCGTCAGTGCCATCATGAGTCCGAGCAAATCAAATGCGGCATCACCCAAATCATGGGTTTGTTGCATGCCTGCGGACATGTTTTTCCCGCCCTTGTGCATCATGGCCATTTCCGGGCCGGACATGGCCCTGCGCAACAATCCGCCAGCCTCAGTCAGCAACGCCTGACCTTGCCCGTTTCCTTCCAGCTTTAAATTCGCACCATGCGCCGCCGTCACCAATGCCTGATTGACCAATAGCTGCAAAGCCTGCATCTGGTCGCCATGCTGCATCGCGCTTGTGTAAGATGTTGATTTGCCACCGTTGTCGCAAGCGGCCAGCGCCAGCAAACAGGCCACAGCGAGACACAAGATGTATTTCGTCCTGTTCATGATCTGATATTTGTACATCATTAAACTCCTGGAGTCTTAAAAAATACTGTGACGCTTATTTCGTGAGTGTAAAATATTCGAGTCATGGCGTATCCCAGTTCGTTTCAATCAATGATTCCAATATGTGTTTCGCCGCTGCTGAAGACCAGTCCCGTTCGCCGATGATGCGTCCGATAATTTTGCCATCGCGGCCAATTAAATAGGTCATCGGCAAACCGCGCACGGCATAGCGGTTGCGTACCGCGCCTTCAGGATCGAGCAGGGTATGAAATTGCGGGCTCACCTGATTGATAAACGCCTTCACATCATCACTATCGCCCCGATTCACATTGATGCAGATCATACGGAATTCAGCGCTATCCAGCCCTTGTTCCATACGATGCAACAACGGCATTTCATGGCGGCATGGCACACACCAGGTCGCCCAGAAATGCAGCAAAACCAGTTTGCCGCGCGCATCTGCCAGCGATGTGCGACCGCCACCGAGTTTGGGCAAGGAAAATTCCGGTGCAGGTTTGCGAACTGTGGGCAGTTGCACGCCAAAATCCCGCATGAGCTGTTCCAGCGCGAGCGGAGCAGCCGGGGCTTGAGTCGCCCCGACCACCATCAACAGACTTGCGATCAAAAATAGTTTAATGCGCATGGGATTGCAGATATGCGGCGATCTGACGCCATTCTTGCGCAGGCATCGATACGCCCCGTTCATCCATACGTTGCTTCATAACGTGTAACATACTGCGCCAGTGTGGCCAGTCCAGCCGCTTGGGGTGCGGCAGACTGTGGCAAACGCTGCAACGCTGTGCAAACAACTGCGCCGCTGCCGAATTTGCATCGGGAATTTCCGTCGCCCAGACCGGTGATATAAACATAAGGCATAAAACAGTGATGAATATTATTTTCGTCGCTTTCATCATATCCTCCTAGAATCCAAGCGCGGCATCTGCCGGCGTGTGTGAATGCGGTAAAGAGCGAATGCTCTTGCTGGTCGGAATCTCCATATACCAGGTCAGCATCACGCCGAACTGATCTTTCAACTGCACACCATTGAGGCGTTGATAAACGGGTATTTTTACCGCCAGATCGATAATATGCAGGTGGGCGGGCTGCCATTGAAAGCCCACTGTAATCGAGGTTTTGACGCCACCGTAATTGTTCGGATTCCACAATGGCGTCATGAATGGTGATGCCGCAATGCCATGGATCGCGTGGCCGGAAAAGCCGCTCGCAGCTTCGTCGGCCTGACCACGAATATGGCCCTTCCATTCAAAATTCGCCTGCGCCTGCAACAGGAAATTGTAGCTCAACTGATGCATCAAATAGGCATCGGCCTTGACGCCGTCGCCAAGCCTGTAATTGCGACTATTGTCGTACCAGCGCCCGGTATAGACGCCGTCGAGCCCCCACCACCAGGGCGAAGATGAACCCTGATAAAGCAAGCCCAGCATCGGATCGACCGTGCCGGAACCCAGTTGCATGCCATAAGGCAATAATTCGGACTGGCGCACGGCCAACGGGTGGGTTGTGTTGCGTTTATTAATCGAACCACTGGGCAGGCTGGCTCCGATAAATAACGACGCCTCGCTGGTCGGAATCAGCGGATCATCAGAGTAAATGCGATATTTGGCCATCAGCATGGTGTCTGCCATGCCGTTCGATTTCATGGTGTAGCCGGCTTGCTTTGTCATCGTGGTCATGACGGAATTAAATGCCATATCCATCCGGTTATCCTTGTACATCGGCATAATACCGGCGAAGAAGTCATCGCTGAACGAATAGCCCACAGCCAGATTGAGCATGCTCATATCCATGTTTTTCTGCACGGCCATGAATTTTCCAGTTGCTGGTGCGCCCAAAAGGGTATTGCCATCCACATTGCTTGCCCCGCTACGCAAGCCTTGCATGCGCATAAACATCGGCTGAATTTTGAAGCGGAATTCGTGCGTTTCGGGTATGCCTCCACCGGGTATATTCATTGGCATATTGCCGCCACATTTGGCGCAGCACAGACCCAGATAGGCGTGCGCCTTGACGGGTGAGAGCAGCACGCAGGCCACGGCCACCATCGTCAACGATAGTATTTTTTTCATTGAATCCTCCATTTGATGTTCCAAGCGCGCACGCGAACACGCGCAAACAAGCCGGCCTTATGGTCGGGAGTCTTATTATTATAAGCTGGAAATCAGATGGTTCGGGGTGGTGGTGGAGAGAAAGAGAGCCAGTGCGTATTCAGCGTAGGCACGGCCATGAAGATGACCGGATTCAGTGTGATTGACATGGACTCAGCATCCATAGACAAGGCATGCGGCGCTAACTGATGCGGCATACCATCCAGGTGGGAATTGATTCGGCAACCGCACTCGATATAACAATCCTGCCCGTTCATGGTTGGCGTCACCGACTCGGTTTTCATCTGTTCCTCCATACCACTCATGTCGGGTAAAACACACATGGCTGCCGATACCGTTGGCACCGCAGTGACAAGCAGTATGGAAACGGCCATGATGGCGGCTATGTATTGACGGATAAGATGCATCACGGGCACACTATTAAGTAATTGCATGTCGGATGCAAGATTTTTCCGGATGCTACGACCAAGCCCGAAACTCAGGAGAGTCCGATGACGCGATGGATAAATACATGGATGATAACTGCTGCGCTGGCCCTGTTTGCATGGATGCCGGCTCAGGCGGCAGAACTGCAATGGGTCGATAACACCGGTGCGCCGCATTCGCTGACTGAATACAAGGGCAAAGCGGTGCTGGTGCATTTCTGGGCATCGTGGTGTGGGCCGTGCCGGCATGAAATGCCGCTGCTGACTGCGTGGCTGAAGCAGCACCCGGATGTCACCATTATTCCGATTTCACTGGATCGCAGTATTGAAGATGCACAAATTTTCCTGAAAAGTAATCACTTCAACCTGCCAGCCCAACTGACCGATTCAGCTCAGGCCATGGGCATGGGTGCGCGCGGCTTGCCCACGACAGTCGTGGTCGCTGCCGATAACAGCATCACTGCGCATCAGATTGGTGCGCTGCCGTGGGATGATTCGGAGTTTTCCGATACTGTTCTGAGCATGCTGAAAGAATAAAGCGCCGCCACAGGGTGCGTCTTCCCCCTTCACAACAGGCGGAGATAAAAGCATGATGCGCCCTAACGCGCATGGATTTTTTCCACCCCGTGATATGAAACATTATCACAGAGTGGAAAAAATCATGCAGGCGCGTTGTTTGTTTCAGTTAACCAATAAACAGGAGACTTTATGCGCCCATTACTGCTAATTTTATCTATGTTGATTTCCACCATTGCCATGGCGGCTGACGCTGTAAAAAGCGGTGCTGATATTGAATCAATTCGCAGCCATGCCGCAGGTGTATTGCGCAATGCTGCGGTGGATGGCGTCGCTCCATCGCCGATCCCCGGTCTGTTTGAAGTGCGTAGCGGCAGGAATATCTTTTACTCCGATGCTGATGGCAGACATTTTTTCATTGGCGGTCATATGATCGACACCGTTGCCAAAAAAGACCTGACCAAAGCGCGTATGGAAGAACTCAACCGCATTGACTGGAGCGTATTGCCGCTGGATAAAGCGGTAGTGTCTGGCGACAAGAAGGGCAAATTGAAACTTGCCATTTTTACCGATCCGGAGTGCCCGTATTGTCGACAATTTGAAAAAGAACTGGCCAAGCTGAAAGGTGTGCAGGTTTACAGTTTCCTGTTTCCACTGAGTTTTCATAAACATGCCAAGGGCTGGTCGAGCGCCATCTGGTGCGCCAAGGACAAGCATAAAATGCTGACCGATATCATGGTCAACAATGTCGACCCGAAAGCCGGAACCTGCGACACTCCGATTGATGAAATCATTGCGCTGGGTAAATCGCTCGGTATCAGCGGTACGCCAACCATGATTGCAGGCGATGGACGCCTCACCTCAGGCGGCAAAGATGTCGCCGCATTAAAAGCCTGGCTGCAAGAAAAACACTAACCACATGTAACTTTCAGCTCACCGTTTATTTTCCTGCTGGCAGCGTTGAAAAATGCTCGCTTACAGCAGTAAGCTCCGCTTTTTCGCCTTGCCAGCAGAAAAAGCACGGTAATCTGAATAGCGACATGCTTATTTATAATTATGCTGAATAGTTACAAACACATAACCTTTCACCACAGAATAAATCTAAACACATGTGGTTACTCTCGTTTTTGGGATCACTTCGTGCTCTCTGTGTTACTTGTGATGGGCAGGATGCCCGAATGACGTGAGTGCATGGATGCGCAGGAACGGCGGGTGAAATATTTTGATTCTAAAGGATATGAGTATGCGTGAAGACCGACAGGCGAATGAACTTCGCCCTATTATTATAGACACTACATTTAACCGTTACGCCGAAGGCTCGGCGCTGATTTCATTCGGCCATACGCGCGTGCTATGTACGGCCAGTGTTGAAGAACGGCAGCCACCGTTCTTGCGCAATACTGAGAAAGGCTGGGTAACGGCAGAATATGGCATGTTGCCACGCGCCACCCATACACGCGGCGGGCGTGAAGCGGCGCGCGGCAAGCAGGGCGGTCGAACGGTAGAAATCCAGCGTCTGATTGGCCGATCCTTGCGTGCCGTGGTTGATCTGGACGCGCTGGGACCGCGATCAATCAGCCTGGACTGCGATGTCTTACTAGCCGATGGCGGCACGCGTACCGCAGCCATTACCGGCTCATGGGTGGCACTACGCATTGCCGTCAATACATTGCTGGCCGATGGCATTCTGGGAAACGATCCGGTCATGGGTCAACTTGCGGCGGTCAGTTGCGGCTTTGTGGGCGGTGAGGCGCTGCTCGATCTGCAATATTCCGAAGACTCTCAAGCTGAGATGGACGCCAATTTTGTCATGACGCCGGATGGCGGTGTTGTTGAAGTGCAGGCTACCGCCGAAGATAAACCATTAAGCTGGGATCAGTTTATGCAGTTGAAAAACCTGGCTGACAAAGGAATCGCTGATCTGTCCGCCTTACAAAATCAAGCCATCGCATCGGCTTGATATAAGCCTCTTCATTCCGAGGTCAGTCAAGCCAAATCTGGCCACGAAGGACACGAATGAACAGAAGGTGAATGGCTCAGCCAGAGAGGCTCCCCTGGGGGACGAATTGAAAGACAACATTCAAAAGGCAGCTTGAAGGGTTTAATCCGTGTTTATTCGTGAAATCAGTGGCTAGTTTTTTAGATTTTCTCGTTGGTTCTGGCTACTCCATTTTTTACCTTCTGGTTCCTGTCTTTGACTTACTCTGTGAAACTCTGTGTACTC
>CAYUBK010000026.1:0-17664 GCA_964442955.1 uncultured Zetaproteobacteria bacterium
AGTTGGTGGTGCCGAGGTCAATTCCTATTACTTTAGCCATTTTATATTCTCCTGAACTTGTTTTAAAACTTGTCTGTGAACTCTTTTATGGGGAGCGTTTTTATCAATTTCAACCCCCTTGATTTAGCTCGCCGGGCCGCTGGAGACCAATACTTTGGCCGGACGAATCAAACGACCATGCAGGGTATAACCCGCCACATGCTGGGCGACTACAGTGCCTTCAGCTTCATCGCTGGGCATCTGGGTCAACGCTTCATGCAGATGCGGGTCAAAGGCGTTACCGACGGCATCGATACGCTCAACCTGAAAATTTTTCATCATTTCATGCCAGCTATTGAGTGTGAGTTGCACCCCTTCGCGCACAGCGGCTTCATTACCCTCTTCGGCTTCCAGCGCGCGCTCCAGATTATCCACCACGTCCAGCAAGGCTGTGGCAAACCGTTCGACGCCGAATTTGTGCGCATCGGCCACTTCGCGTTGGGTGCGTTTGCGCAGGTTTTCCATATCGGCATGCATGCGCAGAACGGTATCTTTCAATTCGGCAATTTCAGTTTCAGCGGCCTCTAATGGGTCGACTTCAGTTGCTTCTTCGATTTCAGTCTCAGCGCCGATTTCTGCTCCGTTTTCAGTGCCAAGCTCATCACCATTCTCATCCAGTTGAATGGCTTCTTCCAGTTCGTTTTCTGTCGTGGCTTTGTTGTCTTTTTTTGCGGTCACGATGCTGTCTCCTTGCTCTGTTTCTCAGTCCGGCATTGTGTAGGGGTTGTGATGGCAGGATTCAAGTCCTGTGCACTCTGGGTTTGATACAGAAATTCATCGCATGGTGAAAACATAATCATCGCGTACAATGCGCCCATGATCATGATTTCCATTGCCGAACAAATGCTCTATCACCGCCGCAAAACAGGCGTGCGCTATGCTTATCCTGTATCCACAGCAGCAGCGGGCGCAGGCAATCGCCAAGGCAGCTATCAGACGCCGCTGGGCAAACATCGTATTGCCGAAAAGATCGGTGATGGTTTGCCGCTGCTTACTGCGTTTAGCGCCCGTCAGCCGGTCTGCGTTTATGATCCGGAAGTAGATTATGCGGGTAGAGACTGGATTTTGAGTCGGATTTTATGGCTAACCGGCTGCGAAACCGGCAAAAACCGGCGCGGCGCTGTCGATACGCATGCGCGTTATATTTATATCCACGGCACTCACGAAGAGAATAAAACCGGCACCCCTGCATCGCATGGCTGCATTCGCATGAAAAATGTTGATATGCTGGCGCTATTTGACAACGTTTTTGTAGGAGAATCCGTTCGTATCGTTGAATAAAGCCTTTTGAGTAACGAAATGGTGAGTTTACCATTTCGTTACTCAATCGTTGGGTGGTTGTAACGCGACTTGCGTCGCTATTCAGCTTTATTTGTTGATTTCAGCTTGGCCAGAAACAGGCCGACTTCGTAGAGCATCAGCATCGGGATGCCGAGCAGCACCTGTGAAATAATATCCGGCGGGGTGAGAAGTGCAGCGAATACGAAGGCCCAGACAATCACGTAGCGACGTTTCTCCGTCAGCGTTGCAGCATCAACGATATTCAGTCGCACCAGCAGCATAATCACGATGGGAATCTGGAAACTCATACCGAAAGCGAACAACAGTTTCAGCACCAGCGACAAATATTCCTTCACCGCAGGCATGGCCTGAATCATGTCGGTGGAAAAGCCGAGGAAGAATTGGAAGATCAGCGGAAATACAATATAAAACGCAAACGCGCCGCCGGCAATAAGTAGCCCCAGGCTGCCAAAGAAATACGCCACAAAGCTCTGGCGTTCATGCTGGTACAACCCCGGCGCCACAAAAGCCCAGAACTGGTAAAGTGTGATTGGCGCGGTGGCGAACAGGCTTAGTACCAGAGCTATTTTCAGATAGGTAAAAAACACATCCGGCGCGTTCAGAAAAATCAGTGGTGTATCCGGCGGCAGAGCGGCGCGTAGCGGCTGGGAAATAAATTCAAATACCGGCTCGGAAAAATTCATCAGTACCATGACGCCGATGGCGTACACGACAATGGCAATGGTAGAGCGGCGGCGCAGTTCGGCCAGGTGGGCCAGCACGTTCATGCCCGGGCTTGCTTCATCCTCTGCTGTTTCAGTTGCGGTTTCTGCTTGCGCGTGGTTATTCATCCTGTTTTTTGACTGTCTTTGGCTGCGATGCAGAAGGTTCCAGTGTTTCACCAAGTTCTTTCATGATAGCGCTATTGTAGTTGTCGATACCGCCACTGACTGCATCTTCGACTTCATGCAGGGGTTTTTTTAAAGGATCGGTTTCTTCATCAATCTGGCGGCGCACATCGGAAATCCAGCCGCGACCCTTGCGTACTACCCGGCCAACCTGGGCGAATAATTCAGGCATGCGCTCCGGCCCCAGTACCAAAAACGCAATCGCGCCAACCAGCAATAATTCCAGAAAACCGATATCAGGCATGGCTTACTCCTGAAACAAGGGGGTTACTTTTTTTCTTCGCCGATCTCGGCATCCTGATCATCAGGTTTGGCTTTTTTGTCTTCATCGGCAATATTGGAACGAAAACTCTTGATGCCATTGGCAAGCCCTGCGCCGACTTGCGGCAAGCGCTTGGCGCCAAACAGCACAATCACGATAATCAGGATTAAAATCAGCTCTGTTGTTCCCAGTCCAAACATGACGAAACTCCATTGTTAACAGATAAAAACTTGCAGTATCAAAGGTTGCGGACATTACGCGATTTCTTATTTCCGGCAAGTATTCAGCCCTGACTGGCGTGTAATTACCAACCTGACATAAGGATTATACCTAAAAATTATAAGTTTGATTGTTAATGTATCTACAGGCTATAATGGCGGATGTATCGGATGTAGCCGGTTCAGGGAGAGAACTAAGGGAGCAAGCCAAGGGAGCATGCATGGGCCATGTCCACCGTACGTTAAAGCACGAGCTGACCAAAACCATCCTGCTTTGGAGCGGTATGTTTTTTGCTTTGCTTGGCGTTCTTTTCCTGCTTACTTTCCATAGCCTTGAAGACTATGTCCTCGATCTTATGGCCGATCACCGGCTTACTTATCAAACCAGGGAATTTGCTAAACATCTGGACCAGCAGGATGAGCGTTCGATTCGCGAAGAAAGCGATGCACTGATTCAGGAACAGCTGATTTCCGCCATTTTATTGGTGGATGCCAGTGGTGAATTGATGCATATTGCATTAAGTGAAAATAAGCCACCGCAACTGGAAGCCAAGATTCCGGTTAATATCAATAGCATCAATCAGCAGGTGGCGCTGCATGGTAATTTACATATCTACAGACGCAATATTCCCGGGCATAAATCCACCCTGGTGTTGGTGCTGGATGATCGCCCGGTGGAAGTTGCCATCTTCTCGGCTACGGCATGGAGCGCTATGCTAATGCTGCTGCTGGTTATGCTTTCGATCAAGGCGCTGCACTTTACGCTCAGGCGTCAACTGGTTGAGCCGGTAGAGCACCTGCGTGATGCCGTTGATGATGACAATATGGATGATGATGCTACTCATGCACTGGAAGAAGAATTGCCTGATGAGGCGGCTGAAATTCTGGAGGTGTTCGACCATCTCAAACATGCCAGCAGTGATATAAAATCGCATTTGACAGACATGATGGCTGCGTTTCCCTCGTGCTTTTGGCGGTCGGATGATGGCGAGACTTATAGCGACATGTCCGAAAAATGCATTACGATTCTAAATAAATCTCCGAATGAAATAACCGGGAGTAGCCTGTGGGCATGGACAGAATCCAGTGCGCAGCTATCCGGTAATCACAGGCAGTTGCAGCAGGCGATTGAAAAACATGATAAGCGACTGGATTTTGCTTATGAAGTGAAGCATGCCAATGGCAAGCGCTGGTTCGGAGAATCGGTGACCCTCCATTATGATAAGCAGGGCAAGCTTGAAACGGTGTTTGGTATTATCAACGATATCAGTGCTCGCAAAAACAGGCAGCAGGCACAGGCCGAACAACTCGAAGCGATTCGTCGCATGGAAACGACAGCCACACTGGTGGGCGGTATTGCGCATGAATTTAACAATGCGCTGGCGGGCATGAACGGTAACGTGTTCCTGATTAAACAATCGACAGAGGATGAAAAAACCCTGAATCGGATCAAGCGTATCGAACAACTGATCGAGCGTTCTGCAGCCATGATTGACAGTATGCTGTCTTTCGCCAAAAAGAGTACGTTGCGCCCCGGCCCGATTGATATCGTCGACTTTCTCGAGAAGTTCCAGATTGTTGCTTTGCAGATATTGCCGGGCCATGCCCAGTTCAATCTGAATATTGATGAGCATCTGAAAGACGATGGAGCGCAAGCGCAGGTGATTCGCGGCGACAAGAAAAAATTACAGGAAGTGCTGATGCAGTTGCTGCAAAATGCCGCGTTCGCAGTGCATGACGTCAGCATGCCGCGTATTTCCTTTGTGCTTGAATCACTGGATGCCGATGAAGATTTTTTACGCAAACATCCGCAAATTTCTTCCAGCAACCTGTTTCATTTGCAAATACAGGACAATGGCAATGGTATCCCTGAAGATGTATTGGGCCGTATTTTTGATCCCTTTTTCACTACCCGGGAAGTGGGTCAGGGTACAGGACTGGGCTTGTCCATGGCCTATGGCTATGTGCATCAGATTGGCGGTACGATCAATGTTGAAAGCGTTGAAGGTGCAGGTGCGACATTCCATATTTATTTGCCTAAATCCACTACGGCCCGCGTAGCCAGCCATCAGGATAAGCTGTTGCGAGGGCATGGCGAAAAAATTCTCGTTGTCGATGATGATCAGGTATTCCGCGAATCAACCTGTGAGGTGCTGGCTCGCATGGGTTATCAAACCATTGAAGCTTGGAATGGCAAAGTGGCCATCGAGCAATTTGAAAAGCATCAGGATGACATTCGACTGATTTTCATGGACATCCTGATGCCCGGTCTGACCGGCATTCAGGCATCTAGGCGCATCCGGAAAATTTCATCGGAAATCCCCATTATCTTTTTAACCGCCTATGATCGCACCCAGCCGTTGGAGGCGGAAGTGTATGAAGATCATGCTGAACTGATTAATAAACCATTCCGTATTTCTGTGCTCAGCCAGGCCATTCAGAAAGCCCTGAACCCGCAGGCGAAACATAAGGATTCCTGATTCTGCTTGCGCCGGCATCTGAATTGGCAGGCGGCTTGCTGGTTTTATGCTATGACGAATTCTATGGTAAGCCACATCATGAAATTGATACGGGAATATCCCGATGCCTGAAGGCAAAATCGATGCGATAGGCAAAGCTGATGCAGCTTCATGGAGTGCTGTTTCGCTGTCCAAAGGCTCGCCCAATGTGCTGAGAATCATCTCCGGTCAGTTGTCGCATATGCCGGCAGGAGAAGTGATGAGTGCGGTGGTGCAGAAAGCGGCCAAGGGCGCATTCAAGATATCGCTCAATGGTGAAACATTTATCATTAAAGGCTTGCCTGCCTCATTGCTGGGCAAGGCGGTGAGTTTTGTGGCCAGGCAATCGTCATTTGCAGGCAAGGCTGGCATCGAGCTATTTTGGCTGGGTCCCAGCAGGATAAAAAATACCGGAGCGCAGGCCACGGCTCAGCAGGCTCGGCCCAGAGCAGAAATTATGTCCAGGCTGCCTGCTGATCTGCTGACGCATATGAAATCAGCAAAAGTCATGTCCGCCAGGCTTGAGCATGTACAGGCGGGGAAAATGACGATGAGCCTGTCTGTGCCTGATCCCAAGCATCCGGCCAAAGTACTGGCGCACCAGATTCAGACAACAGTCGTCGGCAGATTAAAACAAGGCCAAACGGTTTCAGTCCGGATGCATGCCGGAATCCATAACAAAGTAGAGCTGGAGATTCTGCCGCAACAAACCATCCACCAAGCCGCCACAAAGCATGCCAGCAAGGACGCCTTGCCTGCCCGTATGGCGACATTCCAACTGGCTGTTGGCGATGTCGCTGCGGCCATGGTGCAAAAGCGCCTGCCCAACGGCCAGGTGCAACTCAATATTCAGGGGAAACTGGTTGAAACCGCAGCGCCGGAAAGCGTTGCTAAAGGCGATGTATTACTGCTGCGCATGAGCAAAGCACCGGCTGAATTCCAGCTCATGTCGGTGCAGAAAAACACCGCCGATAAAATGATGACTGTTTTGAAGAGCAATCTACCGGTCAGCCATGAAGCACTTTCGCAAAACATGACAACTATTCGCAATCTTCTGCCGGCTCTGATCAACACCGACCTGCCAGTAAATTCCGCCTTGCCAGCGCTGGAGAACTGGTTGGCAGCGAGCGTATCGAGCGGGGATAAACCGGTGAACGGCGAGCGTCTGGGGCAACTGATTCGGCAATCCGGCACAGGTATGGAAACCAAATTATTGGGTTTATCACAGCAGGCCGCCCACCACCCTGCGATGCTACATGATTTGAAAGCGTTGATGTTGCAACTCTCCAATGTTCAGAGCAGTCATGCCTCCCATGCTGAAATCATCAGGGTGTTGACCGAACTTGCTCAGCACAGCACAGCCCGGATTGAAACGAATCAGGCGCTGAATGTGCTGGCACAGATGCATGGCGACCCGATCCGTTTTGAATTGCCCATGCTGGTCGGGCAGCAGTTGGTGAGTGTCTATATGTCCGTGCAGCAACAGTATCAATCATCCTCGGAAGAAGCCGAACAAGGCGGTGGATCAGAGCAATCGTATAGCGTGCTGTTTGCGCTGGATTTGACCGGACTGGGTAAAATGAAAGTGGATGCCAGCATTTCAGATACATCCGTGCATGCCCGTATCTATGCTGATCAGGCCGGCGTCGGCCAATTTATTCGCGAACATATCCAGCGGCTGGAAACGCGCTTGCAGGACCTTGGTTATCAAGAGGTATTTCTGCTGGCCGCGCAAACGCCGCCCGATGCGGAAAAGCAGCGCAGCTTTGATCAACTTACCAGCATGGCACCGTCATCCTTAAATCTGCTGGATGTGATTGCATGAAACAGCGTCAGGCCATTGCTTTGAACTGGGACCCTTATCTTGATGAGGCCCCAACCATGACCGCCAAGGGCGGCGGTTTTATTGCCGATGAAATCATTCGTCTGGCCAGAGAAAATAATATCCCGATTCGTGAAGATCGTGATCTGGTGCAGGTGTTTTCCATGCTCGATATCGGCGCATCCATTCCGCCGGAAATACACACGGCGATTGCCGAGATTCTCGCCTTTATCTACTGGAGCAATCAGCAATATACGGATATTTTTGATCAGGGCGCACAGGGAACCGCGACTAAACACGAATAAACACGAATACGGATTATTCTGCTTGCGTGAGTGTCAGTTTTGGGAGTGTGAAATCCTGCGCAGCGCCGGCACATCCAGTTCTGCCTCATCGGCAATGGATAATGCGCGTTCGAGCCGAGCCGGGGCAGACCTGCCCATGCAGCCGTGTTCGGGGTCGCCATCGAAGGCGCGCAGCATGCCTTCAATCAGGGCAGTACGATCCAGCTTCTCGTTGGTCAGATATTCCTGAATATCGAGCACATCGCCAGCCACTTCGCAGGCCAGTTCGTTATGCTTCAGCCACAACTCGCGCACATTGCCGCCGCATTCCAGGCCGGCGATATTGGTGGTGAGGATATAGAGATTTTTGAGTACCAGTTCGAAAAGCAGTGCTGTTTCACTCTCCACCACGGCAGCAGGAATAGCCAGTGTTGCAAGCGCTTGTTTGATCAGTTCCGCGTGCCAGCCGAATACAGGTGAAGACAGTACAATCTTGGCATCTATGCCCTTTTTCTTTTCGAACCAGACGGAAATTACGGTCGGATTGTTCAGGTCATGCTGTTGCCAGTCGCGCGGCAACAGCTCGTTTTGCAGCAGGGCTACTTTGTTGCGCCACACATCCGGTAACGTCGCCAGTGTTGCATGCAAATCCTTTTCACCTACAGCAACAATGACCAGTTCAGGTTCGCTGGTAGCCGCTGCCACCAGCGCCATATCCATCTCACGCGTTACCGGCACAACCGGATAGCCCAGCTTCAAAAATCCGCGCGCAAATACCGATCCGATCTCCCCAATTCCAATGACCACGACAGGTTTATTCACAAGCTTCTCCCATTTTTTTTACCGCAAAGAGTTCTTTGCGGTTTAAGTTTTTTGGCTTAAACCAGCTTTTTGTATTTCATGCGATGTGGCTGGGTGGCGTCTTCGCCGAGCCTGCGTTTCTTGTCGGCTTCATATTCTTCAAAATTGCCCTCGAACCATTCCACATGTCCTTCGCCTTCAAAAGCCAGCATATGCGTGGCAACACGATCAAGGAACCAGCGATCATGTGAAATCACTACAGCGCAACCGGCGAAATCGAGCAATGCTTCCTCCAGTGCCCGCAATGTTTCGACATCGAGATCATTGGTTGGCTCATCGAGCAGCAATACATTGCCGCCGGACTGCAGCATCTTGGCCAGATGGACGCGATTGCGCTCACCGCCGGAAAGAACTTTAACCGGCTTTTGTTGATCTCCGCCTTTGAAATTGAAACGACCACAATAGGCACGGCTGGAAACCTCCGCCTTGCCCAGCCAGATTGAATCGGCCCCGCCGGAGATTTCTTCCCACACAGTTTTATCGCCATCCAGCGCATCGCGCGATTGATCGACATAGGAGAGTTGTACTGTTTCGCCGATGCTCAGCACGCCTTCATCCGGCTTCTCCTGCCCGGTCATCATACGAAATAAAGTTGTTTTACCAGCTCCGTTGGCTCCGATAATGCCAATAATACCGCCACGAGGCAGACTGAATGACAGGTTTTCAACCAGTTCCTTGTCGCCAAAGCCCTTGTTGACCTTGTCAGCCACAATCACTGTATCGCCCAGGCGCTCGGCCACCGGAATAAAAATCTGTTTGGTGGCATTGCGCTCCTGCACTTCGCGGCTGGCTAACTCATCAAAGGCCTTTAAACGCGCTTTGGATTTGGCGTGACGCCCTTTGGCACCGGCGCGTACCCACTCCAGTTCGTGTTGCATGGCCTTTTGGCGTGATGTCTCCTGTTTTTCTTCCACCGCCAATCGTTTTTCTTTCTGCTCCAGCCAACCGCTATAATTGCCCTCAAACGGAATACCGCGCCCGCGGTCGAGTTCCAGAATCCAGCCAGCCACATTATCGAGGAAATAACGGTCATGCGTCACCGCCACCACCGTGCCGGGATAATCATGTAAAAAACGTTCCAGCCAGGCGACCGATTCAGCATCGAGATGGTTGGTCGGCTCATCGAGTAACAGCATATCCGGATTCGACAACAGCAAGCGACATAGCGCCACGCGCCTGCGTTCACCGCCGGAGAGTTTACTGACATCGGCATCCCAGTCCGGCAGACGCAGCGCATCAGCAGCAATATCCAGTTTGCGATCCAGATTATGCCCGTCACCGGCTTCGATAAAATCTTCCAGCTTGGCCTGTTTGGCGGCAATAGCATCAAAATCGGCATCAGGCTCGCCATAGGCCGCATAGACCGCATCGAGATCGGCCAGCGCATCCTTCATCGGCTGCACAGCCTCTTCGACATTGCCCCGCACATCTTTTGCGTCATCCAGTTCCGGTTCCTGCGGCAGGTAACCAACGCGAATGCCGGGCGCCGGACGCGCCTCGCCGAGAATTTCAGTATCCAGACCGGCCATAATGCGCAGCAATGTTGATTTTCCGGAGCCATTTAAACCTAGCACGCCGATCTTGGCACCGGGCAGGAAGGAGAGGTAAATATCTTTCAGAATCTCCTTTTTATTGGCGACCACCTTGCCCACGCCTTCCATTGAATAAATATACTGATAATCGGCCATATGTTACCCCTGTGAAATGTTCGCGAAGCATAGCAGTAGTTTCCACTGCTGAAAGTGTGCGCTGGCCGTAGGCATCTATGGGCGGGCGAAATCCAGTGGATGCATTTATAAATCCCACTTGCGCAGTCAGGGTAAATCCCATAAAATGCACACTGATAGTATACATATTGAGGTGACCCATGAAAACAAATGCTGTTGATTTACGCCGGAATATGAAAGATATTATGCGTGCAGTCGGACGCAATGAACCTGTGACTGTGCTGTATCACGGCAAGGAAAAAGCCATGATACTGCCCATTGAGCAGGCAACCGTATCATCTGTTCATAACCACGCTTTTTTCGGCATGATGAAGGATGACATGGCTGTCGAAAGCGTTATCGATGGATTGCGTGACGGGCGGTATTGATTCGGTGTTATTTGATACCGATGTTCTGATCTTTATTCAGCGCGGCAATATCAAAGCCGCTGCGCTCGTCGAGAATGCCGGGCAGCGCTACATCTCCACACAGACCTATATGGAACTACTGCAATGCGCGAAAAACAAACAACAGCACCGCATTATTCAGCAATTTCTTAAAGATTTTAGTTTCACCGTTCTGCCCTTCACCGAAAATATCGGCCATCGCGCATCAGTCTATGTTGAGGAATATACTTTATCCCATGCCGTCCGCGCCGGTGATGCCATCATTGCCGCAACAGCAGTAGAGCATCACCTGCAGCTGGCAACAGCCAACATCAAACATTTCCGCCCGATCAAGGAATTGGATTTGAAGGTGTTCAAACCGTAAGGAATGCAAAGGATATTGTGTATGGCTGTTCTAATACCCGAAAGCCAAGTAATGATAATGCTGAAACTGCATGTCATATTGACAAGAATATTGTGCAGCACTAAATTAGTGCCATGAAAAATGTAACGGTTAAGCTCGATAATGATGTTGCTCATTGGGCCAAGGTATGGGCAGCCGAACACGACACCAGCGTATCCCAGATTCTTGGTCGCTTGTTAAAGCGCATGAAAAAAGAGAAAACAGGATATGCTCAGGCAATGCAGCAGTTTCTTTCAGTGGAGCCTCATGCCTTGAAAGGCTCATCTGATTATCCTTCACGTGATGAGTTGCATGAGCGGTAGGTGTTTTGTCGATACAAATATTCTTGTCTATTCGCGGGATAGTACGGAGCCAGCGAAGCAGCGCATGGCGAAGCAGTGGCTGACGCAGCTTTGGCAGCAGGAAGCAGGTCGAATCAGCGCCCAGGTGATGAATGAATATTATGTAACGGTGACACAGAAGCTAAAGCCCGGTCTTTCCAAAGATTAGGCGCGAAGTACGCATTTATTCGAGAGCATCGCCAACAATATACAGTGAAGCGGATGTGCAAGGTGTTAGGCGTATCCTGCAGTGGATATTACGACTGGACTGACCGCCCTGAAAGTCAGCGTAGCCTGTCAAACCGAAGCCTGATTACGAAAATCCGATGCTTTCACCAAGCCAGTCGTAAAACGTATGGCTCACCACGCATCCACCGCGACCTTCTGGCTTCGGGCGAATCTGTCGGCATCAATCGTGTAGCAAGGCTGATGAAACTGGCTGGCATTCAATCGAAGATGGCAAAACGTTTTGTTGTTACAACAGATTCAAAGCACACCATGCAACCCGCCCCCGACCAGCTTAAACGACGATTCCAGACCGATGCACCTAATCGGGCCTGGGTGTCGGACACCACGTTTATCGCCACACGTCAGGGGTGGTTGTATCTGGCGGTTATCCTTGAGCTCTATTCCCGTCAGGTTATTGGCTGGGCGATGAGTGACAGGAATGATCGACAGCTTGTTTCAAGTGCTTTAACCATGGCGGTTTGGCGCAGAGGCATGGTCAAGCATGTTATTGTTCACTCCGATCAGGGCAGTACTTATGCATCCAGTGATTACCAGAAACTGCTGAATCAACACAGCCTCAGGTGTAGCATGAGTAGGAAAGGCGAGTGCCTGGACAATGCTGTTGCTGAAAGTTTTTTTGGCACCTTAAAAACCGAACTGGTTGACGATGAGGACTATAAAACTAAAGATGAGGCGAGAGTGAGTTTGTTTCACTATATCGAAACATTCTACAATCGCAGAAGAAGGCACTCGTTTCTAGGCTATCTCAGCCCGGTCGAGTTTGAGGCTAGACATGTCTCTTAATTTCTCTGTCCGTTTAATCGGGGGAAGCTCAGTTTACAGGAGGCTATCATGAATGTCCGAGAAACACTTAAGCAGACAATCGATGACATGGTTGATGAAAAGCGCGGCATACTGGCTGCAGACGAGAGCCATCTTACGATCAAGAAGCGTTTCGATGCCATTGGCGTTGAATCCACCGAAGAATCACGTCGTGCTTACCGTGCCATGCTGCTTTCCACGCCGGGTATAGGCAAATACATCTCGGGGGTCATCCTGTTCGAGGAAACGCTGAGGCAGAAGGACGATGCCGGAACTGCGCTGCCAGCATTGGCACAAACACAACACATCGTTCCTGGCATCAAGGTGGATAAAGGCACGCTACCGCTGCCTGGTGCCCCCGGCGACCTGGTGACAAATGGTCTGGACGGACTTGACTCCCGGCTGGATGAGTACGCCAGGCAAGGTGCCCGCTTTGCCAAATGGCGTGAGGTTTATCCGATCACCGGCATGAATCCGACACCAATCGGGCTGCGTGCAAATGCTGAAGTGTTGGCCAGATATGCTGCGATTTGCCAAGACAAAGGCATCGTACCCATCGTCGAGCCGGAGGTATTGATGAATGGGGAGCATGATATTGATCGCTGTGCCGATGTCACCGAAGCTGTGCTGGAGGCGGTGTTTCATGCGCTGCATCTGCACCATGTTGATTTAGAATTTATGCTGCTCAAACCGAATATGGTGCTGCCAGGCAAGGATTGCCGCCGAGCCGGCTCCGATGAGGTTGCCGAAGCCACGCTGCGCGTGCTCAGGCGCACTGTGCCGGTTGCTGTGCCCGGCATCAATTTTCTCTCCGGCGGTCAGAGACCTGAAGAAGCCACCGCGAACCTGAATGCCATCAATCAACTGCGTGGCAACGCCCCGTGGCAATTGAGCATTTCTTTTGGACGGGCCTTGCAACAGCCTGCTTTGCAGGGGTGGCAGGGCAAAACTGTAAACCGCGAGGCTGCCCAGCAGGCGCTGCTTGAACGCGCCAGACTCAACAGCATGGCCAGAATAGGGGTGTATGAGACCGACATGGAAAATATTACCGAACATATGGATTCGGTTAGCTCCGAATGATTCGTTACTGACAAAGCTCCGGCGCACAAAAAAGCATGGCAGCCGTTTGGACGAGCTTTAGTTCGCCCGACTGGATGAGGGATATGGTTACCCGGAATCAATCATCACGGCGATTTATGAAGAGTGGGCTAACAATTAACAACCTTTCCATGCTGAAAAACCAGAAGCTGATGAGGCTTGATTTGGGTCCACACCTCATTGTCAGTAAGGGGCTGGGTGGCGATTAGGGCCACAATGTCTTGTGGCGTGGTTAGCTCACGAAAGTCCACCGTAATATCTTGATCAATCAGGTGAGCCGGGCTAAACGGTGCCCGACGTATAATATAGTACAAGTGGTTTGTCGTGTGGGCAAACATATATTCGCCGTTGGATAGCAGATAATTCAATATTCCCTGAACACCCAGTCTGGCGCTAATGTCGTTCAGTGCGTTATATAATGCTGACAGAGCTGGCTGATGAGAAAACTGGCTTTGCAGCGTATTCAGGATCAGGCAAAAGGCACGTTCGCTATCGGTATCACCTACAGGTTTGTAGCAGCCTGAATCCAGACCGATATGCTTCAGATCGCCATTATGTGCAAATAACCAGTGTTGACCCCACAACTCACGCATAAATGGATGCGTATTTTGTAGTGCAACCTTGCCCTGAGTGGCCTTGCGGATATGGGCGATGACATTTATAGAATGAATGGGATAGTTTTGTATCAACTCGGCTACCGGAGAATGTACGGATGACTTGGTATCAATAAATAACCGGCAGCCTGCTCCTTCAAAGAAGCCGATACCCCAACCATCGGTGTGTTTATCCGTGATGCCGCCTCTGGCACGGAATCCCTTGAAAGAAAACAGGATATCAGTGGGTACATTGCAGTTCATTCCAAGCAACTGACACATAGTGACTACGCTCCTGTCACGCCTGAGGTGATATTAACTGAAAATATATTCCTTTAGTCTGGCAATCAGCTCTTCTTTTTCATCGAGTAGCAGAGCTACCATGTCGCGTAGAGATACAATGCCGACGAATTTGTCACCATCAAATACGATCAGATGTCGGCAGCGATTTTCCTTCATTAAATCAAGGCAACGGCCAACTTGTTCAGTCGGCTTGACTTTGACCAGCGATTCATTGGTAATATTCCCAACTTTAATCGCCGCCGGATCAAGCTCTTTTCCTATGCTGCGCATCATCAGATCACGTTCGGTGAAGATACCCTTCACGCCATAGGCACCGGTTACTACGAGAGAGCCGATATAGCGCTCGGTCATTTGTTTTGCGGCATCCAAAGCAGAACTGTTTTCATCAATTGTGGCTACATTGTACTGAATCTGTGAAGTGATTATCATATGAAACTCCTGGCTGAATGATCGTCAGCTTTCAGTATAGTGCTCGCTACAATAATGCGCAATAAGCGTGGCAATCGCTGCTGTATTACATTGCGTTGAAGTCGATAGCACACTATTGGCGTGCCTGCATTATTCGATTCTGTTTAAGCGTTTCTGGATGTTTTTCATGGAATCAGCCGCGACACTTTTAATGATGGAGGGAAGAACCGGCTTTAATAATAAAGCCAGCATGCGGTTTCGTAAATTAAATTCCATTTCAAAAATCACATGCGTTCCGATTGTAGAAGGTGACAACATAAAGAAGCCAAGCGAAGAAACTTCACCCGTCGATTCCCAGGATATGCGTTCAGGTCGTAATCGCCCGGTAACTTTAGCCGACCAGGTAAGCGAAATGCCGATAACTCGAATCGTAAACTGATACAGATCAGGGCCGATATTCTGAACACGGTGAAAACTGCCACTGTAGTCAGAGCTATGCTCAATGTCATTAATCAAATCAAAAACCTGCGCCGGTGGCGCCTCGATTTCATAATGTTCCTGAATCAAAGGCATGGCTTGCTCCTGCCCATGCCATTGTACGCTTTCCGGCAGTAAAACCAAGTCAGGAGCCTATAGGCCTCATGATAAATCTACTCGAAAACTACTCCTTCTCACTACGGTCAACCTGAGTCCGACAGACTACTAGGCTTGCAGATAAAGCAAATACAGATAACCGGCAAAGGCTCCGGCCAACAGTCCTCCTTCAAAACGGTTGATTTCCCCACCCTTCTTGCCAAAGGAGACCACGAACAGTGCAATCGTAAAAGCCAGCATCACCGGAAAATCGCGCAACAATGCTGCTGGAGCAAAACGGCCCGGCTGAATCAGGGCAGGTATGGCCAGTACAGCCAATAAATTAAACATATTTGAACCGATGACATTGCCGATAGCCAGATCAGCTTCATTCTTGAGGGCGCTGACAACAGATGCCACCAGTTCGGGCAGGCTGGTGCCAATGGCGACAATGGTCAGACCTATGACCAGATCACTGATGCCCAGATAACGGGCGATTTCTTCTGCGCCCCGAACCAGCAATCGAGAGCTGATGATAAGCAGCGTCAGGGATATCATAAAAAAGGCAATCGATTTGCTGATGCTCATTTTGACAGGCATCGATTCGGCGAATTCCTGCACTAGCTGGTCATGTTTATCTTTCAGGCCGATGCGGATGATCAGGAACAGGACGAACAGCAGTGCGATTACCAGAAAAAGTCCGTCGATAAGGCCCAAATCACCATCCGCCATCAGGGCAAAGGCAAGAAAAGTAACCATGAACAGTAGCGGCATTTCACGCTGTAATGTCCTCGATTTAATCGGAAGGGGCAGAATCAGGGCGGTCAACCCCAGCACCAGACCGATATTAGCAATATTGGAGCCGAGCACATTGCCAATACCTATATCCGGGTCACCGTCGAAGGACGCCGCCGCAGCAACAAACATCTCCGGCAATGAGGTACCGAGACTAACAATGGTTAGTCCGATGATCATTGGCGGCATGCGTAAGCTTGCGGCTATAGCGGCGGCACTATCGACAAAGCGGTTAGCACTCCAGGCCAGCAGTACGATACCGACGATAATGAGCATAGATGCAATCAGCATTCGGGATTACAGGCTCAGGCTCATTCAAATGCCTGACGGCGCTTGCAACGGCGGTTGTCCATTTTTTTCACGCAGGCCATTCACGGCCCGGAAAATCACTGGCTGCCGGATGATCCAGCGTTCCAACTGATATTTGCCGGGATAATTCATGATCATCAGACCCAACAGGATACTCAATAAACCCTGCCCCGGAGTCACCAACATAACGATACCGACAACCACCAGCACAGCGCCAAGCAGATTTTTTAAACATCTCAGCAACCAGCGAATCAGCGCATGTTGCGAATCATCTGCCATGGCATGCCTCTTGTGGTGTGTGAAATAATCCACCGGTATACGCGATACGAGAAATGACGTTGATATGAGCCCGATAACAAAGCTGATCAGTGAAAAAATCAGAATCCAGCCAGCGTACTCATGCATATAATCAATCCATATTTGCATTGGTCAAATGATTGTCAATTCTGGCCCGAGATCAAGTAGCTTCAGTCGCTTTTCTGCGACATTTTCTGCGTGACACCTTGATTATTCAGCGTGGATGAGCAATAATGATGGTAGTATGTCACCTTGCATGATGCGTAGCTGGAGGTGTTTGTATGCGACGCTTTCGTAAAATTCTGTTTCTTAACCGTCCCGGTCTGGACGACAGTCATGCTTTAGACAGGGCTGTCAGACTTGCAGAAGAAAATGCGGCGGAGCTCAAGATGATCGAGGTTCATCCAACCGTGACCCCCGACCCTGACACCGACTATCAAAAGGTGTCACATTCCGTATTACTGGACTATACTAGAAAGCATCGGCGGCAATTTCTTGAACGTAGGGCCGAGAAGTATCGCAATCGTGTTCAGATAAGCGTGGATATTTTTTTTGGCGCCCCATTTATTGAAGCTATCAAGGAAGTGCAACGTCGTTGCCATGACCTGATCGTGCTTGCTCCTGAAAAGAAAGGCCTTGATGTCATAATCTTCGGCAGCACGGATATGCACCTACTGCGCAAATGCCCGTGCCCGGTCTGGATCGTCAAGCCAAGCAATAACGAAGCATTTCAAAACATCATGGCGGCAGTTGACATGGATCCTTACGATGACAGGAAAGATGGATTAAATCGCCAGATCATTGAGCTGGCTTCATCACTCGCACGGGCTGAAGCAGGTCATCTCCATATTGCGCATGCCTGGACCAGGCCATTATCAAATCTGATCGGCTTCAACGACATTGGTGTTTCTTTCGATCACATGAACGACTGGACTGAAGAAGTAAAAGTGTCGCATCAATCATGGTTTGGTCATCTGATTGAACGGTTTTCGCTCCAACAGTCGTTTGGCAGCAAGCTGGATATGCATCTGGTTCAGGGTGAGGCCGAGGAGACAATCCCTCAATTGGTGAAAGAGCAACATATTGATCTGCTGGTCATGGGCACTGTGGCGCGAACAGGAATTGAAGGTTTCCTGATTGGCAATACTGCCGAAAATATCATTTCCCGCCTTCGCTGCTCACTGCTGGCTGTTAAACCAGAACATTTTATCTGTCCTGTTTCCGCAGAT
>CAYUBK010000027.1:0-5723 GCA_964442955.1 uncultured Zetaproteobacteria bacterium
GATTGGAAAGCAGCACTAAACCGCTTTAGCATTCAATTTGAAGACAGGATGCCGAAGCAGTAAACAAATGCCGTTTACACAAAACTTCTTACACCCTCGTTCATTCAGTTACCCCCCTTCCATCTATTCCTACTATTGGCCTATATTTCGATTCCTGTTAACGTAACGCAGTCAATTCACTATGGAAGCGCTGGTCAAAGACTGATTCGTGCCTCCGCATCCAAAACACATAATTTCTGCGTTAAAGATTTTAGCAATAGCGCTGCTAGCACTTGCAATCGTTGCCGAGTTTTACAGGGATTCAATCGTGTCGGGGAATAATCCTCGCGCCTTCTCTATCGCGCCGCTGATATCCATGATCTTGTCCTGAATTGGCAGGAATACGCATACCACCGCGTAACGGAACCGAGTGTCGTTGATTCCCTGGCAAGGGTCGTGATCGAAGGCCAGAAATATGGCCCGTAAGTTGTCGAAAACTTTCACTGTCTCTGCGCCACGCGCGTTGCGGAAATGATTGCGCCTGATTGCGCGTCACGGCCACCCGGCTGGCCGCATCGGGATGATCTGCAAAAAATGAAGAGAGCGAGCCAGCGTTTCTCTGCTCCAGCTTCACCAGCTGTTGCAAAAAACTACTCATCGCCATTGGGTCAAAACCTGCGCGTTGCAGCAATATCACGCCCCGCCGGTCGGCATCAGCTTCAGATTGACGCGAATAACGTGTCAATTGCCCCCGAGCCAACAGATTGCCGGCCAGCATGGCATAATTTCCCCCACGACCCTGGCCAACCACCGCGCCAAGCACGCCCAATCCCAGCTGATAGCGCTTGGCCCGTTCTATCTGTGATCTATGATGATAACCCTCGATATGGCCTATCTCATGCGCGAGTACGCCAGCCAGTTCCGCTTCACTGCGCACGGTTTTCAGCACCTTGCTATGGATATAAATAAATCCGCCGGGCAGGGCAAAGGCATTAATATGATCATCGCGAATCACACGGAAGCGCCAAGGCAACTTCGGACGCCCGCTGGCCGCAGCCAGTTCATTTCCCAACCTCGAAATATAGCGCTGCACTTCATTGTTTTGCAGCAATTTCACCTGCTGCTCAACCTGCTGCACTGCCGCTCGACCAATGGCGATTTCATCTGCTTCGCTGACCGAAAACAAGCCGGCCCGAGCCGGCATCGCCCAATTCACAATAGGCAGAATCACGGCAATCAGTATCAAAACAACTAGACGCATCAGCCCCATCATATCCGTTTTGTCGCCTGCATCCTATTCATCTTTCACGCGCAGCCTTGCTACAAAATCCAGAAATTGAGGGTAAGCGGCCTGCACATTCAGATAAAACAGTTATCGCACAACGAGCCCGGCTGTGGATAATCCGCCGCATGCAACAAGCCCACCAGATTTTGAAATCGACCTTTGGTTATGATGATTTCCGCCACCATCAGGCCGATATCATCGAGGCGCTGGTGAACGGTCAGGATGTGTTGACACTGATGCCGACCGGCGGCGGCAAATCAATATGCTTTCAAATACCCGCCCTGATTCGCAGCGGTACGGCCATTGTTATTTCACCACTCATCGCCCTGATGCAGGATCAGGTCGATGCGATGAAACAACTCGATATTCGCGCTGCATTTCTAAATTCCACCCTGCATCCGGGCGAGCAGCGCCTGATCGAAGAAGATCTGCTGGCCGGCGCTATTGATCTGCTATACATGGCACCGGAACGATTGCTTAATGAACACACGTTAAACCTTATCGAGCAGTGCGAAATCGCCCTGTTCGCCATTGATGAAGCGCATTGCGTATCGCAGTGGGGGCACGATTTCCGCAAGGAGTATCAGCAATTATCCATGCTGCATACGCGTTTCCCGAACGTGCCGCGCATCGCCCTGACTGCCACCGCAGACGCCCGCACCCGCGATGAGATTATCGAGCAGTTATCGCTTCAACAGGCACGCGTATTCATCAACAGCTTTGACCGCCCCAATATTCATTATGCCATTGCCGAATCAGGAAACAGCCGCGAGGCATTGTGGCGATTTCTTGAACAGAATCACCCCGATGATGCCGGCATTGTATATTGCTTGAGCCGAAAAAATGTCGAAGCCACCGCCGAGTGGCTGAATAAAAAGGGGCGCGTGGCACTCCCCTACCATGCCGGACTCGGGCAGGATATCCGGGCACGCAATCAGCAACGTTTTCTGCGTGAAGACGGGCTGATTATCGTTGCAACCATTGCCTTTGGCATGGGCATTGATAAGCCGGACGTACGCTTTGTCGCCCACATGAACCTACCGAAAAATATCGAATCGTATTATCAGGAAACCGGACGTGCGGGGCGCGACGGATTAGCTTCTAATGTCTGGATGTCCTATGGCTTGAAAGATGTGATTAACCTGCGCCTGTTTACCGAGAACAGTGATGCTGAAGAACAGTTCAAACGCGTCATGTTTCAAAAAACCGATGCCATGCTGGGCTTGTGCGAACTGACCTCCTGCCGACGTCAGGCGCTGTTAGCCTATTTCGGCGAAATCATGACAGAGCCTTGCGGCAACTGCGATAATTGTCTTAATCCCCCTGAAACATGGGATGCCACCATCGCCGCCCAGAAAGTATTATCTTGCGTCTACCGCACCCAAGAACGGTTCGGTACGCAATACATCATCGATATCCTCACCGGTAAAGACGATGAACGCATCCGGCGCAATGCGCATGATAAACTCTCCACCTTTAATATTGGCGGCGAACATAGAGACGTAGAATGGCGTGGCATTTTTCGCCAACTGATTGCCCACGGTTATCTGGCTACCGACACTGAAGGGTACGGCGTACTCAAACTGACGCAAAAAGCCTGGCCGTTATTAAAGCGTAGTGAAACGCCGCAGACCGTCATGCTGAGAAAATTGCACAAACCGGCAAAAGCAAAGAAAAAGAAATCTTCAGCAGCTTCACGGCTTGTACTGGAATCGTTATCAGCTTCGGATCAGGAATTATTCGAAGTTCTGCGCGGCTTGCGTAGTAAACTGGCCAAAGAGCAGAATGTACCGCCCTACGTCATCTTTCCGGATAAAACACTCACGGAGATGGCTATCGTCAAACCGGCCAGCAACGGTCAGATGCTGGATATTTCCGGTGTAGGTGAAACCAAATTATCGCGCTATGGCGATTGTTTTCTGGAAGAGATCAAGCGTGCCGTGAATTGATCTGAACTACAAAGGTGTATTACTAGAATCCGACTGGATTTCATGGACAACAATCTTCACACAGACAAGCACATACAGCGCGACCACAAACAAACCCGAATGCGCCCGTGCTGTTCTCTGCGTCATCTTATGCTGTATTTTCATGACTATATCTATCGGCGATAGCAAGGGTGACCTGAAGGACTAACATGAAACAGCATCTGGAAGCTTCGTTTCAGATAAACTATCCACTGCAGAAGCCGTTTATCCATTGCATCGACAAAACAAACAATAAACGAATCTATAACATGAATAGAGTGCTATAAATGACTATTAATAAAACATAAGATAATATGCATATTTATTATGCATGCGATTGTGACATCCGTGACAGCAAGGAATTACTATCATGCAGTCATGTTATACACAGAGATATCCACAGCTTCTGTGGACAAAAGATTCACCCTGTTTTTTAACAGTCCGGCACTGTAAATACACTCAAATCCGAAATCGGCGCCGAGAATTTTCGGTAGTTTGCAGGGCCAGTTCCACCAGTGAAACGCCGCGCACTTCAGCAATACATTCAGCGACATGACGCACATAAGCCGGTTCATTGCGCTTGCCGCGATGCGGCATGGGTGCCAGATAGGGCGAATCGGTTTCCACCATCAATAAATCACCAGGCACCCTGGCAGCCACGGCGCGCAATTCATCGTTGCGCTTGAATGTCACATTGCCCGAGAAAGATATCGACATGCCCAGATCAATAGCCTGACTGGCCGTATCCCAATCCGATGAAAAGCAGTGCATAATGCCGCCGCACGATTCGATGCCCTCATCCTTCAAAATTCGCATACTGACGGAGTCGGCTTCGCGGTTATGCACAATCACCGGTTTATGAACGGCTTTGGCGGCGCGAATATGGGTTCGGAAACGCGCTTCCTGAATATCCGGCGAGACATGCTCGCGAAAGAAATCCATGCCCGTTTCACCGATAGCCACGCAACGGGGATGATCGGCCAGTTCACATAATGCATCCGCGCTCGGCTCCGTACCTATGTCATGATTGGGGTGGACACCAACGCTGAACCAGACATTGTCGCGCGTTTCCGCCAGAGCCCACAGTTCAGGCACATGCGCCAGTTCCACTGCCACCACCACACACCCTTCCACACCCTGCTCAGCCATGCGTTCGAACACCGCATCGCGATCTTCCGAAAAGTGACCGAAATTCACGTGGCAATGACTATCAAACAGACGAATGTCGGTCATAATGTTAACCGCCGACAATCGCCTGCAAATGGTGCAAGGCAACATGATCCAGCTCCAGACCATGCGGATTCTGTAATACGTCAACGCCGTCACCATTCGGCTCGCCCAGTTCAGACACCACCAGATCAGCACCAGTGAAATCATGGCTGCTGGTATAGCCATTGACCGTTACCACGCATGTCAGTCCGGCGGCATGCGCCGATTTCCAGCCATTGGCGGAATCTTCCAGCGCCAGTGTATTTTCGGCGGTAATACCCAATTGTTCCATCGCATACAGGTAAATATCGGGGGCTGGTTTTTTGGCTGGCACGATATCCCCGGCTGCCAGTACGGCGAAACGATCAAACCACTCTTTACCAAGTGAGTGTTCAATCAGCGCATCCAGTGCTGCTGGTGTGGTTGTCGTTGAAATACCCAGCGTAATTCCTTGCTCCAGCGCCTCTTTCAACAAACGAAGAACACCAGGCCTGAGCGGAATACGGCCTTCGGCAATCAGGCTTTGATAATGAATGGTTTTACGCGCGTGCAAGGCTGCAATCGTTTCATACGGCATATCAGCCATGCCACCGCGATCAATATCAAATCGCATACGCTCCTTGCCACCGGTCACCGCCAGCAATTCGCCATAGGTGGCGACATCCCACTGCCTGTCTATGCCCGCCTCATCAAAGGCCATATTAAAAGCCACCCGATGACCATCACGTTCGGTGTCCGCCAGTGTGCCATCGACATCCCACAGGATACATTTCAATTCAGCCATAGCTCTACTCCAAGAAATTATTTCCGCGATGTCCGGCACATTATGCCATAATCATACCATACCATCGTCGTTGCCCTTCAATCCATCAGACTCTAATATCACCGCATGAGCCAGATTGTTATGAACCAGATCGTTATGAACCAGGTTGAGACACCTGACATTATCCGTAAACCTGAGGCAGAAACTGCCGAACCACAACTGCAATCTCCCCCTTTGTATCGTGTGGTTATGTTAAATGACGACTTTACCCCGATGGACTTTGTGGTTGATATCCTTGTGCGTTTCTTTCATAAATCGGAAGACACCGCCAACAAAATGATGTTACAGATTCATCATCAGGGCAGTGTGACCTGTGGCATCTTTCCACGTGATATCGCGGAAACCAAGGTGCAACAGGTCGAAACAGCCAGCCGTACCAGTGGTCATCCGCTGCGTTGTATTGTGGAGCACGATTCGGACGACTGATTGAATACGGCAGGTTGAACTCGGCACAGATTGA
>CAYUBK010000027.1:5823-17118 GCA_964442955.1 uncultured Zetaproteobacteria bacterium
AACGCGCCACATACTGAACCCGACTGATCAAACAGCGTAGTAATTCCACCGGAGTTCAGACGCAGTGCGCGTAAGTTGGCACCGATATTGCGACAAACACATTATTGCAACAAACGAACCAAGGAACAGACAGAACCGTAGCAACATGATAACATAGTGTCTGACAAAGCGAGGATGCAAACATGGGTATCTTGAGCGAAGAACTGGAAGAAACACTGAACGATACATTCCGTAATGCGCACTTCCGGCGCAACGAGTTTGTCACGGTTGAGCACCTGTTGCTCGGCCTGCTTGATAATCCCAATGCACTGGGCGTATTGCTCGGCTGCCATGCCAACGTCGAAATCCTGCGCAATGAATTGGCTGGCTTTATTCGCGAACACGTTTCCATTCTGCCCGAAGACGCTGGCGAAACGACCGCCAGTATCGGGCTGCAACGGGTGATTCAACGTGCCGTCATGCATGTGCAGGCATCCGGCAAACGTGAAGTTACCGGTGCACATGTGCTGGTCGCTATTTTTTCGGAAAAAGATTCCCATGCTGTACATTATCTCAACCATATGGGCATTAATCGGCTCGATGTTGTCAGTTTCATGGCGCATGGCGCGCTGAGTAATGAAAGCGTGCAAGCTGAGCCGAGCACAGATACGCCGGCTCTGGAGACCGAAAAGAAGGATAAAAGCCAGTCACCCCTACACCGTTTCTGCGTCAATTTAAGTCAGCGTGCCCGAGATGGAAAAATTGACCCGCTGATCGGTCGCAGCGAAGAATTGCGACGCTGCACCCAGATTCTTTGTCGCAGACGCAAAAACAACCCCTTACTGGTTGGTGAAGCCGGCGTTGGCAAAACTGCCATCGCTGAAGGTTTAGCGCTCAGAATCGAGGAGAAAGATGCTCCTGATGTGATTCAGAACGCCATCATCTATGCACTCGATATGGGCGCCCTGCTGGCCGGCACCAAATATCGTGGCGATTTTGAAGAACGTTTAAAAGCCGTACTGCATGCGCTGGAGCAGGAAGATCAGGCCGTGCTGTTTATTGATGAAATTCACACCATTATCGGTGCGGGTGCGGCCAGCGGCGGCACTATGGATGCATCCAATTTACTCAAGCCCGCACTGGCCAATGGCGAACTCAGGTGCATCGGCGCCACCACCTATCAGGAATTCCGCAATCTGTTTGAAAAAGATCGGGCCCTGTCCCGCCGTTTCCAGAAAGTGGATATCCCCGAGCCCAGCGTCGAAGAAACCATTGATATTCTCAAAGGCCTGAAATCACGACTCCAGGAACACCACGGCGTGCGTTACAGTCAGCCGGCCATTGAACAGGCCGCCAGACTGGCCAAACGCTATCTGGGTGAGCGCCACCTGCCCGACTCGGCTATTGATGTGCTGGATGAGGCAGGCGCTTCCATGCGCGTCAAACCCGAAGATAAACGGCGCAGCCAGATCAATGTGCATGATATTGAGAGCATGATTGCATCCATGGCGCGCATTCCGCATCAGCAGGTCAATGCCTCTGACAAGAAACGCTTGATCCATCTGGATCGTGATTTGAAACTGAGCGTATTCGGACAGGATAAAGCCATCGATCAACTGGCTTCCAGTATTAAACTCTCGCGCGCCGGACTATCACACCCGGAAAAACCTATTGGCTCATTCCTGTTTACCGGCCCTACCGGCGTTGGCAAAACCGAAGTCGTCCGCCAGCTGGCTCGCATCATGGGAGTGGAATTAATCCGCTTCGATATGTCCGAATACATGGAGTCGCACACCGTGTCCCGCCTGATTGGTGCACCTCCGGGTTATGTCGGTTTTGATCAGGGCGGCTTGCTGACTGAAGCTGTCAGCCAAAACCCGCATGCCGTTCTGCTGCTCGATGAGGTCGAGAAAGCGCATCCCGACCTGTTCAATCTGTTATTACAGATCATGGACCACGGCACGCTGACCGATAATAACGGGCGCAAGGCCGATTTCCGTCATATTGTGCTGATCATGACCAGCAATGCAGGCGCCTTTGAAATGCAGCAAAATACTGTCGGCTTTAATCCGCAGCCACGTCAGGGTGCGGATGAAGAGGCGGTCAAACGACTGTTCACACCCGAGTTTCGTAACCGGCTCGATGCCAGCATTGGTTTTGCACCGTTATCGGAGCAAACCATCCTACATGTGGTCGATAAAATGCTGGTGGAACTGGAAACGCAGTTAGAAGATAAAAAGGTTGAACTGGATATCAGCGCATCCGCCAAAACATGGTTAGCTACGCACGGCTATGACCCGCTCATGGGCGCACGCCCGATGGCGCGTCTGATTCAGGAGCATATCAAGAAACCGTTGGCCGATGCCATCCTGTTTGGCGATTTGCAAAAAGGCGGTGTGGCTGTGATTGATTGCGAAGATCATAAGCTGGTATTGCGACAACCGGAAACCGCGACTGCATGAGCAGTTCGGAAAACAACGACAGCAAAAGGCGCAAACCTCGCAAATCCTACACTGATGATGTCAGCCATGCCGACAGCGCCGCCATGCATATCGACATGCAGGCGATTGGCGTCGTCCACAGTCTGTATCGCGAACGCTTCGCTACACCCCGTCAGCCCGTTCTTGATACAGCGCAGCCCGCCGAAATCCACCTCAATGCAGGTTTAAATTTCCATCAAGCTTTACAGGACCTGGATGGTTTCTCGCACATCTGGGTGATTTACTGGATGCATTTAAACAAGGGATGGAACCCAACCGTGGTGCCACCGAGAGGCCCGAAAACCCGGCGCGGCCTGTTCGCTACCCGCGCACCCCACCGCCCCAACAGTATCGGTCTCTCCGCCGTGCGTTTGAAAAGAATCGACGGGCGCACGCTGCATATCGAAGGCCACGATATGCTTGATGGCACACCGGTACTCGATATCAAACCCTACATCCCCTACGCCGATGCCATAGCCGAAGCTTCCAGCGGCTGGCTGGATGAGGCAGGATTGCTTATCAACAGGAGCTGATGCCGATGACAGATAAGCTGACAGAGATACCGACAGAAAAACTGATCGTCGCCAATGAAGATCATATCGCTAATGAGGATTTCGGGCTGAATCATTTCGATCAAAGCAGCGAGACCGAAAGTCATGCAGTCGAAACATCTGAAAATATCGATTCATTCTATGCCGACGACCTGTTCGGTGATGCAGAACAGCCGAATCAGACCGAACAGGCCGAACACAGTGATTCTGAAGGCAAGGCTGATCCATTTGAAGCCACATGGGATGAAGGCCGGCTTGAAAAATCCGGCCACGCAAAGAAAGAGCCCCGTATTCCTCAAGCATCAGAACAAGTTGCAAACGGCGATACACCTGAATCAAGGAATAAGCATAACCCCCAAACAGAGGATAACGAACCAGAGCAAGCAGTCATCACGCCGCAAGCGCCGCCGAAGGTAGAAGGCTCCCCCTCATCGCCTCCTGCCGAGCAAAGTTCAGGAACAAAACCCATCACAATATTTGCCGTACTGGCCATGCTGGTGGCGGCCATTGCGGTATGGCTGAACCCCGGCGCCACGAATGATAATAGCAATACTGGCGATGCAACTGTCGTGGCATCACCACAAGTATTGGGTGAGGATATTCAAATACAACGTCTGGAAAAACGCATTTCCTCACTGGAGATGCAAAGCAGCCAGCAGCGTGATGCACTGAACCAGCGAGCCGAACATCTACAGCAACAGATTTCTTCTCTGAACGACCAACTGGCCAAACAAGCCGTAACGCAGCGGTCTGCCCCTCGTGCCAAAACACCGACGGTTCGGCGCAAACCAGCCCGCTTGCATGCATCCACTTCGCCAGTGACTGCCATGCCCACAACCGGGTGGGTGCTTAACCTGGTCTCAGTGGACTCACAGTATTCAGCCGAAAAGGCGCTGAAGCGTTACAAGAAGCAGGGTATTCCGGCTGAAATCTATCCTGCAGTGATCAAGGGAAAAACCTGGTATCGACTCCGCATTGGCGGATTTGCCAGCAAACAGGAAGCCATAGCGCAAAAAAAATATCTGGCCGTAAAACATGGCATTAAAGATGCCTGGATTCAAAAGCCATGATAGTCCATACGCAATCAACAACCGGCAATGATCTGGAGATAACATGACCAATACCGATAAACCTGATCGCGATAAGCAAATCGAAGATATCATGGACTCGAATGACTTATTTGACCTCGATATGCCTCTTGATGACCCCGAAAACAACCAAGATGATGCTCTGACCGCTCCTCTGGATGACATTCTGAAAGATGATGTTCCGAAAGATGACGTTCAGGAAAATGATAGTATGGATATAGCGACCCCAGCATCGGAACTGGAAACAACCGACTTTAGTAGCTCACTTCAGCATCTCATGGATGAGTTTCCGGATAACACTCCTCCGGACAGTGAAGAAAAAACATCTGCTGAAGAGATACCTGAAACGACATTAACGGTAGAAAAAGACATTGAGCATCTGCTTGACCGCGACTCCCCGGAAGGTGAAATGGCTGATGAACAGGCTAGCCAAACAACCGATCTGAATGAAGATGCAGAGAATTCAGTAGCTGTAGAGTCACCTGAAGTCGAGTCTACTCAAGAATTACATGCAACAGAAACACCCTCAGAAAAAAATCCTGAAAAACCCCGTGCCGGCATGGCCAACAGCATCATGCTCACGCTGGCTCTGATCGCTATCCTGATCGCTGCAGTAGCTGCATGGCTGGGGCTGGATGCATCACAGCACCAATCAGGCCTTGCAACGGCATCTTCAAATCTTGAGCAACAAATTAAAACACTCCAACAACAGCAACAACAGCAACAACAGCAGAATTCAGCACAGGCTCAGAAAATTGAAACTCTGGAAAAGCAACTCAATGCATTGACTCAGGTTGTCGCCAATAAAACAACAGCGCAATGGCGTTCTTCCATCAAACAACAACCGGCACCCCACAGCGCGAAAACAAAGGCATTGCGCTCGGAAGCAACTACGCCGGAACCGCAACAAACCAACAAACCAGCCACACCTAAATCCACAATCAGGGTAAACAAACCAGTCGTCACTAAAGAACCTGCCAGGGCAAAAAAAATATTAATTACCCCTGCCACCACAGCCAACCCATCAATTTCCGTCAAGCCTGTTGTGAAATATTCAACTGCACCAACGGAATTATCCAGGTATGAAGTAGCGCCGGGAGCTGTGAAGGGATGGGTGGTCAATATATATTCCGTTGGCTCAAAAAAAACTGCGGAAAGAAGAGTCAGACAATTAAAAGCCAAAAATATCGATTCAACCTATGTGCGCGTTCAAGTGAACGGGAAAACATGGTATCGCGTTCGGGCCAGTGGCTTTAAAGATGAAAAAGCTGCTGTCACCTTTAAAAAATTCCTTAAGGAGTTCCACGGTATTGATGCCTGGCATAATTATCTGAAATAAAAAAGGCCGCCTTTCAATCTGAAAGGCGGCCTTGGTTGACGTGCTTGAATATTAAATATTTGCGGAGCTTAAGCCTGGCAATCAGCCCGATACAGGCATGGGCTTACTGCGCAGTCTGTGATGCGAGAAAAACAATCATTATTGCCTTCTGCAATCTGAATCGCATGAATCAATTCCGGTTTACGCAGCTTTGCCACGCCTTTCAGATTCAGTCCTGCAGCTTTTGTTGTCAGCTCTTTTTTGGTAATTTTCTTGATGCTCATTTTGTTTATTTCCTCTTGAAAAATTAAATTTGGGCGAACAGTAGCCATAATTCAAACCGGCGCAAGTGAATTATAATAAGCCGAGTCGACTTCAAAATGGCAAGCTTCGAAGTAAAATTTTATCACCCCACAATCTTGATATCGTTGATACCGTTACGCCAGCATCACCACTAGCCCAGAACTCAACCTGAGCATGATTATTTTCTGTCAGCAGGTGTCGACACGCAAGCTGCCTTTGCAGTTCGCGGGCAATGGCACCACCACTATCAATGATAGCTATCTCATCGCCGATAATATCCCTGATCAAGGGCATCACGAACGGGTAATGTGTACAACCCAGCACCAGCGTATCCATGCCTTCACGCATCAGCGGTAATAAAAACGATTCCAGTATCAGCCGGGTTTCCCGACCGGCCAGATCACCGGCTTCAATTCGTTCAACCAGACCGGGGCATGGCTGGACAATGATCTGCGCCTGATGGGCAAAACGAGATGCCAAACGATTAAATTTATGACTGCCAGCGGTGCCTCGCGTCGCCAGTACGCCAATCACGTGGCTCTTGCTCTGTAGTACAGCTGGCTTCACCGCCGGCTCCATGCCAATCACAGGAAAAGAACAAGCATCTCTGATCTGATGAACCGCCACAGCAGTCGCAGTATTACAAGCTATAACCATTGCCTTGCAACGCCGCTGCTCAAAAAACGCTGCAATCGCCATGCAACGCGTCTGAACTTCACACTCCGGCTTGCATCCGTATGGCATATATTTTGAGTCTGCAATATATATCAGGGCTTCATGCGGCAGATGTCGACGAATTTTCGCGAGAACCGACAGCCCTCCCACGCCTGAATCAAATACGCCGATGGCTTGCTCTTGCGACATAAAACTCCCTTTGCCTGCACCCTACAAAGTACAAAGCCCACAAGCCATAAGAACCCCTACCCTGCCTGCGCTTCAACAACTAACTGCTTGAAGCCAGCCGCGCTTTGGGCAGAGTCTCCCTTAATGAACACCTCCAAGAACAAAGCTGACGACCCCCACACATGGCTGAATGAACATGGCGATTACCTCTATCGCTATGCCATGTCGCGCTTGCACAACGAAGAACTGGCGCAGGATATGCTTCAGGAAACCCTTCTGGCAGGTTGGAAGGGGTATGCCAAATTTGCCGGACAGTCGTCCATTCGAACCTGGCTGGTAGGCATCTTAAAACATAAAATCATTGATCATATCCGTCGCGAAATTCGCGGTCGCAATCTGACCGAGTCGGTAGAATCCGATCCAACCTCAGCTTACTTCAATGCCAATGGCGGCTGGAACGAATCACCTGCAGCATGGAGGGATAACCCGGAAGAGCTGTGCAGTAACGATCAGTTCCAGAAAGTGCTGGAGCAATGCATTTGCGCCCTGCCTGAAAAACAGCAGATCGTCTTTCGTATGCGCGATATTATCGGCGAGGACACACCTGCAGTATGTAATCATTGTGATATTACTTCGACCCATCTGCACGTTCTGTTGCACAGAGCGCGTTTGGCATTGCGCAAATGCCTGAATACGCACTGGTTTGAAAAAGGAACACATTCATGAAACAATCCTGTCATTATGCCAGTCGGTTGGCATCCGATAGCCTGGATCGCCCACTTAGCCTGTGGGAACGTATAAGGTTGAAACTGCATTTATCAATGTGCACGAACTGCCAAAATTGTGATAGTAACTTGAAACTGATGCGTCAAATCAATGAACTGATGAGAACCAACGATTACGGCCATCTTCGTTTATCCGATCAACAGCAAATGCAATTACATAAAGCGCTCGACAACAAAGATTAATAAGTAAAAAAAGGAAGAGCTGAACTATTACACCTGCTTAACTGACCTTCGCAGGCAGTGCCACGCTCCAGATATGAAATCCTTTGACCCGCCCCCGCACCTGGTGCAAGCGGATATCATCCTTGCTTATATTACGATCCGAATGAAAATATACTCTGCCGTTCCCTGCTATGGCTGGAGCGCCGTCTCTGGCGTTATCCCGAGTCAGGCGGGTCAGTCCACGACCATCGTGACCGATCAGCCAGATATCCCAGTTCACCCGGCCTGATTGCCTATCTTTATCAGGATGGTTCAGTGCACGCTGTTTGGCGCGGTTTGAAGTAAAAGCAATCCACTTACCATCCGGACTCCACGTTGGCTGCACATCAATATTGTGACCTTCGGTCAGTTGAATCAGCCCTGTGCCATCCACATTCATCATAAACAAATGCCAGTATCGATCTTCCTGCATGGTAAATACCAGCCGTTTACCATCCGGAGACAATGCAGGGTTCGTGCCCGATGCAAGTTCCTGTTCGGCACCATTTTCGCTAATCCGAACCAGATTCGACTGTTTCCCGCGAACTTGCCAGTTATCGAAATCAACACCCATACGCTTATGACCTGCCGCCATGGCTCTTTTCGAAGCCAGCCGCATCCGCACCGCAATCACATTGCCTTCGCCAAGCACGATCGGGCTTCTTATCTCACCATCAAGCCGTTTATAGCGCCGAATCACCCCGCCGTTTACCGGCTTTTTCCATAAACCGAGACTGTCAGCCCGATACGACAGAAATGTCACGGTGTCATTACCAAACCATGCTATCGAATCGAGCACCTGCGGATCATATTCACTTACCAGGTTCAGCGGATCGCCATTTTCAACCAAACGCTGTGTCACTACCTGTTTTCGACTTTTCCCGGAAACGACCAGCAGACGCCTTCCATCCGGAGATATGCGGGGATACATTTCAGATTCACCCGGCTCCAGCGTAAGCAAATCTGCTGAACCTGTCGTGATTGAATCAACAGTTGGCTCTGCTGATGATGGCGGTGCATCCTGCAGCCAGTCCATTAAATCCTGCGCATGCAAAGCTGGTATAAAAGCCAGCACTGCCACTGTCAGCCATACAACCCTGTGCATCATGCCTGCTTGATCATCACTTTTGTTCGATCAATTCAACTTCAGCTGCCAGATGTTCCAGCTGGAAGTCGTAGACGCTTGCGGCTTGGAAAGACTACGATCTGAGTGGAACACAATGGTATTCTCATCCAGCCAGGCTGGGCCGCCATCCACAGCATTGCGGGCATTGGTCAAACGTGTAATTTGATAGCTTTTCATATCCATCATATACAGCGATGTTCGAGTGACCGTTCCGTCATAATCGCGATTAGAAATAAACACCAGCTTGCTGCCATCCAGACTGAACTGCGGCTCAAAATCACCATATTTGGAATCCGTCAACTGAACCAGTTCACCGCCATCAACGGTTTGCATCCACAAGTCATAATTACCCTTGGTTTGACGTACAAAAACCACTTTGCGGCCATCCGGAGAAAGAGTGCCGTCAAACGCATTCGGAATCATATTCAATTGCGCAGTCTGACGATTATAAACGTACATGACCGGCGCAGAGAATTTGTTCTTCTGGCCTGTTTTTGTGGCCGGATAACCCCGCTTATGCATAAAATTGTTCGAATCATACGTGCGCCACAACTGGCCTACCAGTTCGACATAAGGGTGTTTGTCAAATTCATTAATCAGTTCATTCATACGCACTTTCTGCAGCGTTGAGTCGTAACACCAAACTTTGCCATCCGGAGTAGCATTCAAGTGATAGGGCGGTACATTACTGCGAAATGAACCCGTATTGCCGATAGCAGTATAACTTTCGCCATGCCCAAACCACATCCAGGCCGTGATTGGCCCTGTTCTGTTGCTGACAAAACCAACCGAACCATCTTTCACAGCTACGCCAAAGCGGACTGCCTCACGAACAACCATAGTTTTAACTGCCCGGGATGATGCATTGGGAGAGTTCTTGGACACTCGCTCTACGCGAAACGCACCATCTCGATAGGTTTCAAAAACCATAAAATCACCGGAAACTGACGGATAAGTGCTATCCATGCCCTTTTTAACAATGAGCGGCGCAACCGGATATAACGCTTCCTTGCCGGAGTTACCATGATAACTTGCAGACCACACCTGCGGCGCCATCAACAACAGGGTTGCCATGCCCAACCATAATATTTTATTTGTCATTTACGCCTCCAAACAATCTATTGATAGCCAAGTGCAACGCCGACTATGTTCGATGTGCCGCACTCTGCATGCGCCACCCCTGATATATTTGTGACCCACATCACAAGTTAACGCCTTTTAATTGTGGGTTAACCAGTCAGATTTTTCCTTCGGTTTTCAAATCATCGAGCAGCTCTTCATAGCTCATAAAGGGCTGATATTCTTGTGCTTCAAAGGCCATCAGATTCTTGTGTTCCTCAGCCAACAGGTTGCATACGGCCTCATTTACCACATCGGAGATAGAGCAGTTACTGCCCGCTGCTTTCAGTTTAATAGCCCGATGAATGTTTTCATCAAAATAGATGGTAGCCTGTTTTGCTTTCGGTTTTCCCATATGTCACCTCACGGCAAAAAACATAACATTATGACATTTTGACGTCAAAAACTTCGTGCAGATAAAATCATCACAAGCCCGAAAATTATTCTTTTCTATGCTCTTTATAGTAATTAATCAGTCCATTGGTGGAGGCATCATGGCCTTTTACATCTTCATAATCGTCCAGTTCCGGCAGAATTTTGCGGGCCAGTTGTTTACCCAGTTCCACACCCCATTGATCAAACGCATTCACATCCCAGATGATGCTTTGTACAAATGTTTTATGTTCATACATGGCAATCAGACTGCCCAGCGCATGCGGCGTAAGCTTCTGGAATAAAATCGAATTGGTCGGCCTGTTACCGGGAAACACCTTGTGTGGCACCAGAGACTCAAGTTCTTCGCCGTCTAAACCATCATTTTCCAGTTCATCGCGCACTTCTGCTTCGGTTTTACCCAGCATCAACGCCTCAGTCTGGGCGAAGAAGTTGGACAGCAGCATCGGGTGATGGCGACCGACCGGGTTTTTGGTTTCAACCGGAGCCAGAAAATCACACGGAACAAGCTTGGTGCCCTGATGAATCAGTTGATAAAACGCATGTTGGCCATTGGTGCCGGGCTCACCCCAGATAATTGGCCCTGTTGAATAATCCACCGGCTTGCCTGCATGCGTGACGCGCTTGCCGTTGCTTTCCATATCACCCTGCTGGAAGTAAGCCGGGAAACGATGCATATATTGATCATAAGGCAGCAGCGCATGTGAATCAGCGCCAAGGAAATTATTATACCAGATGCCCAGCATGGCCAGAATCACCGGCACATTCTGCTCCAGCGGTGTCGTACGGAAATGCTCATCCATATCATGCGCGCCAGCCAGTAAATCCTCAAAATTATCCATGCCGATATACAAGGCAATGGACAGGCCCACAGCGCTCCATAATGAATAGCGACCGCCCACCCAGTCCCAGAATTCGAACATATTAGCCGGGTCAATACCAAAAGCGGACACCGCGCGGGCATTGGTGGATACGGCAACAAAATGTTTGGCGACCGCGGTCTTGGTGCCACCACGGGTCAGGAACCAGTCGCGTGCGGTGCGTGCATTGGTAATGGTTTCCTGCGTGGTAAAGGTTTTGGAAACAATCACGAACAACGTCGTTTCCCG
>CAYUBK010000028.1:0-17064 GCA_964442955.1 uncultured Zetaproteobacteria bacterium
ACTGTAACCCATGTCCGTGGACTTTTTTGTAACCCATGTCCTTGATCCGTACACCCGGCAATCTGCTGTTCCCTGCGTATTTATGATGCAATGGGGCGAAAACTATTTCGCTTTTTCCCATTGCATAACAAATACTCCGGCGCATCTTGGGTCGGGGGCTCATTTTATAGGCACACTGTTTTAATGCGATAGCACTGATTCTCAACGCGTCAATTTTGATGATGTCGTAAAAAGTCCATCCGTGGTCTTTTTACTCTAGGAAAGCGCAAAGCGTGGTTTTCACTTTCCTTACAAATCAATAACTTACGTTGTAAATCATTGATTTGCGCGCCCGTCCATGGGCGCGTTGATGACTTTTTACGAAGTCATCAATTTTGCGGTGGTAAAAAATCACCCTGCCAAAGACGCAGAAAAACCGGATGCCTTGGTTTTTTATTCCTGGTCAGGCCATAATATTTGAATGTAATCACCTGGCCGATGGCTGGCGGCGTGGTTCTCAGTCGCTGATTCAGGCCGCTACCCAGGCTGATGACTTGCCCGTCATCCATGCGGCAACGCAATGCTCCTGTGAGTCCCGCCAACTTTCCCTTACCGGGTTTATAACCAACCACTTCACATTCCGCATCCTGATAGGGTTTTACTTTCAAGGCATCCGGGCTGCGCCCTGTCTGGTATGGCGTAAGCGGGTTCCTCACCACCACGCCTTCCGCCCCATCACTGACCAGTTGCTGCAACCACGCCTTCAGGTGGCCTTTGCCGCGACAGCGTTGTTGGGCAATAATACGAATATAAGTATTGGGATGAACGGATAAATAATGCTGCAATACGGCCAATCGTTCCGGCAAACCGCCCTGCTGATCCGGCACTTCAAAAATTTGATAGGTCAGTTGTTTCCAGCCCTCGTGCGCAGTCTTTTTACGTACAATCGAGACAATATGCTCAAAATCACCACGCTTGCTCCACAACTCCCCATCCAGCGCAAACGGTGGAAACCCTTTGGTAAACCAGTCCGGTGCAGCAAACGCATGGCCACCCCGACTGATAAGATGATGCCCGTCCCAGCGCGCCCGAACGCCATCGAGTTTTTCACTCATCTGCCAACCCTTTATCGCTTGCGATGGCTGCCATATTTTCAATAACAGCAAATCCTCTGCGCACTGTGCAGCTTGTGGTATGATCAGTAGTAAACCCAGCAGAAACACCAAACGCGCCATAAACACCCTCCACATCCGGGATGCACAGACGATATCACTACGCTCCCCTACCGTCTTGCCCTGTTCCACACTATGATTCCGCCCATCCACAATGAAGAGCAGGTGACCGAAATGGGCAGAGCATATCAAAATAAAAAAGTATCCATGGCCAAAACAGCCGGAGCCAAGACCAAGGTCTATTCAAAATACGGCAGAGAAATCTATGTCTGCGCAAAAAGCGGCGGCGTTGATCCCAACGGCAATCTAACGTTGCGCCGCCTGATTGATAATGCCAAAAAAGATCAGGTGCCAACCCATGTCATTGATCGCGCCATCGACAAAGCCAAAGGCGGCGACGGTGAGGATTATTCCGTGGCGCGTTATGAGGGCTTCGGCCCCGGCGGTTGCATGATTATCGTGGATTGCCTGACCGACAATAATAACCGCACCTACAATGATGTGCGCCAGGCTTTTGCCAAAAATGGCGGCAAAATCGGCGGGCCGGGTGCGGTTGCCCACATGTTCGATCATCAGGCTGTGTTCGTGTTTAAAGATGATAACGACAAAGGCGATGATGAAGACAGCGTGCTGGAAGCATTGATGATGGCTGATATTGATGTCAGCGATATCGAATCCGAGGACGGCATGATCACAGTGCTGACGCCCAATACGGAATTTTTCAAAGCCAAAACGGCACTTGCTGAGGCGATACCGGGCATCGAGTTCGAGATGGATGATATTTCTTATGAACCGCAAACACTGGCCAACCTGAGTGCTGACGATGCCGCAATGTTTGAGCAGTTAGAAGCAGCGCTCAATGATTGCGATGATGTGCAGAAAGTGTACCACAACGCGGAGTTGGAAGATTAACCTTTAGCTTCCAGCCTGAGCCACCAGTCGAACTCGGCAGTAGCAATGATATGACTCTTGCAGAACACTTGAACCGGCACAGTCAGCACAGCCCTGTTACGACGCCTGAGCGTGGCGATACAGTGCCGCAATGAAGCTTCGCTGACATCCGCTCTGGCCTGACAATCGCCGCTGGCAGGTCGTTTGTACTGAATCGTCGCCCGCTTCGCCAGCACCAGCGATTTGGGAAAATGCGGCAATAGATTCAGGATCAGGTAATGCCCGCTGGCACCCTCTGCCAAGCCATGGATGACCGAAGCATGCAGGCTTCCAACATGATTCAATAATTGCTCCTGCTGTTTCAGGCACACCCCATCGCCGTCAATGGTCAGTCCGATGGTTTGATTGAATGGTAGATCAGATATCTTCATCAGGTCAGACTCTTGCTAACAATTTCATAGACATCTCCGGATAGTCCTGTGTGATCGCCAATGCGCTGTAATGCAGCCCGGTTCAAGGCACGGCGACCCGGTTCGAGGCGTTTCCAGTTCATCAGAGCACGCACCATGCGTGATGCGATTTGCGGATTCGTGCTATCCAGCGTCAACACCTGATCGGCGACAAATTCATAACCGCTGCCATCTGCTGCGTGAAATGCAGCCGGATTGCGCATGGCGAATGTACCGATCACGGCGCGCACCTTGTTCGGATTGCGCAGATCAAAGGCCTCATGCGCCATCAGTTCCCTGACGCGTTCCAGTGCTCCGGGCAACGGTGATGCAGCCTGCACGGCGAACCATTTATCCATCACATTGGTTTCACTGCGCCACTGCTGCTCAAAAGCGGCCAATACCTGCTGCCTTTCGGGGCAGTCGCAATCCGCTAATGCAGCCAGCGCGGCATATTGATCCGTCATATTCGTGGCTGAATCGAACTGCTGAGAGGCCAGACCGATGGCTTGCTGATCGTTCAGCATGGTCAGATATGCCAGACATACGTTCTTGAGTTTACGCTGTTGCATGGCGGCATCATCCAGGCCTGATGCCACAGCCATCTGCCGGTAGCTATCTTCAAAATCGCTGCGCAATCGCGCTGCAATCAGGCGGTGCAGTTGCTCACGCGCGGCATGAATGGCGGCAGGGTCAAACGGCATGCAGGCTTCGGCGATATCGGCTTCCGAGGGCAGCGTCAGCGCTTCTGCTTTTAGTGCTGCATCCAGCGACTGATCATGCAGAACGTTCGCAAAGGCCTCGAACAGAATCGCCTCCGGTGCATCACCGGCCAGCATGGAAAGCAAGGTCTGCATGGACAAACGCTGCGCAGCGGCCCAGCGATTAAATGCATCGGAATCGTGCTGCATCAGGAATGCGTCATCGGCTAACGTATAGGGATAATCGAGTTCGACCGGCGCGGAAAAGCCGCGCAGCAATGATGGCAATGGCTGTTCAGGCACATTGACAAAGGTGAATGATTGTTCGGTTTCGCTAACCAGCAGCGTGCGGCTTGTGCCGCAAGCTTCGGCTTCGCCGTCCAGTTGCAATGCTGCTTCAGAACCATCCGGCAGCAATAGCCCGACTGCCAACGGAATCAGAAATGGCTGTTTGTCGCTGTTTTCTGGCGTAGTCGGACAAGATTGAGCGCAGTGCAGCGTACAGGTCTGTTTTTCAGCATTGTAATTCATGCGCACTGCCAATTTCGGTGTGCCAGCCTGATCGTACCAGCGCTGCATTTGCGATAAATCCGCACCATTGGCATCAGCCATGGCGGCGAGAAAATCTTTGGTGGTGACGGCCTGCCCGTCATGGCGTTCAAAATACAAATCCATACCGCACCGGAATCCGTCCACACCCAATAGGCTCTGGTACATGCGCACCACTTCCGCGCCCTTTTCATACACGGTGACGGTATAGAAATTATTGATCTCCATATATGAGGCCGGACGAATCGGATGCGCCATCGGGCCTGCATCTTCGGCAAACTGGTGGGTGCGCAGCAATCGCACATCCTCAATACGCTTCACTGCCCGCGAATGGGTATCGGCTGTAAATTCCTGATCTCGAAATACCGTTAACCCTTCTTTCAGACTGAGCTGAAACCAGTCACGGCAGGTCACCCGATCACCTGTCCAGTTATGAAAATATTCATGGCCGATGACCGCTTCAATACTGATATAATCATCATCGGTAGCCGTTTCAGGGCTGGCAAACACCAGCCGGGAATTAAAAATATTCAGACCCTTGTTTTCCATCGCACCCATATTGAAATCATCGACGGCAACGATCATGAACAGGTCGAGATCGTATTCGAGACCGAAACGCTGTTCATCCCAGCGCATGGCGCGTTTCAGTGAGGCCATGGCGTGGCCGCACTGATCGATATGGTGGGCTTCGGTGAAAATGCGCAGCGTCACCGCTCGCCCTGACATGGAAGTGAACTGATCTTCGACGCAAGAAAGGCCACCGGCCACCAGCGCGAACAGATAGCAAGGCTTGGCAAATGGATCATGCCATTCGGCCCAGTGTGATCCATCCTCCAGATCGCCGTGGCCGACCGGATTCCCATTGGACAGCAACACAGGATTTGTTTCCTTATCGGCCACAATGCGCACCGAAAACACTGCCATCACATCGGGACGATCCTGATAGAAAGTGATGCGGCGAAAACCCTGCGCCTCGCACTGGGTGCAATAGTTACCACTGGAACGATATAGTCCCTCCAAAGCCGTATTGGCTTCGGGATTAATATGGGTGATGATTTCCAGTTCAAAGACATCGGGCGCATCAGGGATACATAATCCCCTGTCATGCAGTTGATAATATGATGCGTCGAGTACTGTCCCATCGAGCCGAACAGTCACCAGTTCCATATCATGACCATCCAGCTCCAGCATCTCATTGACCGCAGCCAGGGGGTTGCGCCGATATTGCACCGTAGAAACAACCTCCGTGGCAGCCGGACGCAGCGTAAATGTCAGTGCCACCCGCTCGACCAGGAATGCCGGCGGCTGATAATCTTTCAAATAAATGGTGCGTGCCCGTATCATCTATATCCCCTTAGCGGTACGTTAGTTAAAAGCGGCTTGTTGAAATTTCTCAATCCAGCTAATTCAGTTCAGTCTTGAGTCACCCTAATCACTGATTGAAACCAAAATTTTCTCAACCCGCTCTCTAGTCTTTTTTACCAACAGACTCAATGCTGCTTTTCAACTTCCACTCACATATCCTGTTACTTCAATTTTCATCCATTCAGTATTACGTAACCAACTTTTTCACTTTTGTGATATTATATCACTTTATAAATTAATTTTTGTCCCATATTTATGGGACAGACAAAATTCAACTCTAGGTGTATATTTCAAGCTAAATAGTATGAAATCAAATATTTCACACTAAGACGTCAACTGGGTATACCCTCATTGATTCAGATGGAGGAATTGAGTATGAATTCAAATGAAGACAACAAATGCTGTGGTGATAATTCGAATAAACTTGGTTCATTTGATAGCCTTGAAGAAGAATGGCGCACGCTCCCAGTATCCCATGAAGAACTGACAATTGGAGCGATTTCCGAAACATTTGAACGCCATGATGTTTTTGAGTTTCCTAGCTGTGCCTGTGAATTCAAACTGCTTGAAATGGAGATTGAATCTATCAAAGAAAATATTAGCAGCGACATTCAAAAAATTCTAGCAAGAACTAATGGTTTGGTAGCTAAAAATATTCGATTAGAAAAGGTCAAGAAGAGTAAGCGGTTTAGAAGTGTTGTCCGAAAAAAGAAAGGGTGCGCCATCCGCCATTTAAATGTTTCTCCCAAGTTAAATTTTTTGAGAAATAGTGATGGCAAGAGGATTCCGGCAGTGGCAGTCAAAGAAAACTTATCAAAAGTTACATTTACATTTCTCACAAAACCAAAGAAATGCCCTCTAATATTTTATAACCTTAAATTGCACTACCTAGGTAGGGTTGGAACTGCTTCATTAAAAGTGAAACGTAAGGATTTTTTTTCTGGGATCACTTTTAGTGATCCATTACAGGCAGGTTATTCCATCAAAGGGCACTCTATTACTTTTAGCATAAAAAAAATAAACCGGTCTGCCAGAAGGGGCAGAAGAGGCTTTCCAACGAGTGGAATACCAGTAAAAATAACCGGATGGGTTCGTTGCAAAGAAAACAAAAAGATTAGACAAGGCTTTGCCATTGTCATTAATGACCAATGAAAATAGTTAATATATTAAGTTCGAGGGATTATAAAATTAGTTTCGCATCATTTATACCTATACTAATTTTGTTGGTGAATTCTAGTTGCTCTCCAACTCCGGTTGGCGACACTCCAGCCACTTCTGATCATGCAACCAAACCCACTTGGATAAAAGGAGTAAAAGATAAGCCATACGATGTAGTTGGGAAAACCACTCAAGATGTAAGTAAAGACATTTTCAACCCTAAAAAAGGAAAAGGGTTTGGAAAGAAAAAACATGCAGCAAGACTCATTTGTAACGTTAAATATGGTATCAGTTTCCATCTTAGTAAGCATAAAACGGAAGGTGGCTGCTCATGTAAAGCAACTACAATCTCACCTATTAAAATAGATATGCACCCAGCAGTTAAATTTCCTAAATGGAAAGGGTATAAGAGTGCATCCCATGCATGCCAATTAAAATGGGACAAGTTTATGAAGGCCCTAAAAGTCCATGAACAAGGGCATTTGAAGATTTGCAGGAAAGAGAGTCAACGGATTTTCAATAAATTTAAGAAATGGGAAAAATCAAGCACTAAGAATGGATCTGATTGTAAAAAAGCATGTAACACTGCAATGGATGCAATTTCTATGGGTTTTGATAACGCTTTTGGAAAAGAAATGGCTAAATCAGACAAAAAACATGATGATTATGATAAACGTACCAAGCATGGTAAAACACAAGGCGCCGTGTTAAATGGCTGCTAGGGAAGTGTTGGTTCAAAGCATTGAGTATTGGTAAGCATGAGTTGTTGACTTATCTACAAGTTCAATAGAAAGCGTATGTGTACGCGCCACTCATACCCTCCTTCCGAATAATTTCATATCAGGAACAGTGTCGCTAAACCCAGAAATGAGAAGAAACCGACCACGTCGGTGACCGTGGTCAGAATGGTGCCGGAGGCCAGGGCAGGATCGATTTTCAGGCGTTGCAGCGTCAGCGGAATCATGGCGCCAGCCAGACCGGCGATGAACAGATTGATCATCATCGCCGCAGCGATAATCAGCCCCAGTTTAATACCCAGATCGGGAAACCAGAATGATGCGATCACGCCCATGGTGACCGCGAAAATTACGCCTGAGACCATGCCAACAGAGACTTCTTTCATCAGTGCGCGGCGGGCATTGGCGAAAGTCACACGGCCAAGCGCGATACTGCGCACAATCACCGTCAGCGTTTGGGTACCGGCAATGCCACCCATGCTGGCCACAATCGGCATCAGCACAGCCAGCGCCACGATTTGTGCAATAGTTGCTTCGAATTGGGAGATAACAAACGAGGCGGCAATCGCCGTCACCAGATTCACTGCCAGCCAGATACCGCGCCGACGGGCCGTTTTGGCCACAGGCTCAGCCAGATCATCCTGATCGGACAGGGCGGCCAGACGATACATATCTTCCGTCGCTTCTTCCTGAATCACATCGATCACATCATCGGCAGTAATGCGCCCAATCAATACGCCTGCATCATCAACCACTGGCAGCGCCAGCATATCATATTTATCGAAAAAACGGGCCACTTCTTCCTGATCCTGTCCAGCGTGCACGCGCGGAAAATCAGCATTGGCAATTTCAGCCACAATGGTTTCGGCTTCGGCAAACAGCAGGGCATGCAACGATAATACGCCGACCAGCAAATCATCATCATCGACCACATAAACGTAGTGCAGGTTTTCAATCTCCTTGCCGAACCGGCGTAGCACCCTGATCACCTTATCCACTGACCAGTCATGACGCACCTTGAACAATTCAGCCTGCATAAGGCCGCCCGCCGATTCCTCATCATGGGCCAGCAGTGATGCGACCTCACGCCGTTCATCGGGTTCGAGGCGTTCCATGACTTCATCGGCCACATGTTTTTCGACCGCTTGCAGAATATCGGTGGCATCATCGGAATCGAGATGCTCCACCACATCCTCGATTTCATCGGCGTTAAGAACGGCAAGCAGCTTTTCCTGCATGCCTTCAGGCAATTCGAGCAGCGCATCGCCGAGTAGTTCATCGGGGATATGCGGAATAATGGTCAGGCGCTCGTCATCGTTGCGGCACGACAGCAACAATTCCGCCAGTTCGGCATCATGCATGCCGCTCAGCAATTCATCGAGACGCGAAGCATCCCACTTGGCCAGATGGAGGGCTTCCGTGCTGTCAGGCAGCGCCGAACTGTTTTCGTTGTTTGCCAAGGCGTTCCTCCTGTTCGTATTTCTGACGGCGGCAGCCTACACCAGCGACTATCGGCGTGAAACAGCCTGAAAACCCACTCAGCAAGGATTACATCTTATCTATCCAGACTTTTGAAAGTGGCTCTATACAAAACCATGCAAGCTGCTTACGATTCTTTTTCGTAACTAATATGAAAAAATCTATGCGCGTTAGACGATTGAGAGGCCTTGAATTATGAGCGGGAACCCGACTATCCTTGTTGTCGATGATGAAGATATTATTCGCAATATTCTGGCCAAACTGATTCATGCGCTGGGATATAGCGTTTTGCAGGCCTCCAACAGCACCGAAGCGGTAAGTATGATTCGCCAGCACAAACCCGATCTGGTGCTGCTGGATATTGTCATGCCGGGCGTGGATAGCATGGAAGTGCTGAACACGGTTCGTGATGATGACGCCTTGAAATCCACCGGCATCATTCTGATTTCCGGCGTCGACTGTCTGGACACCGTATCCAGTTATATCGAGGCAGGCGCAGATGATTTTCTCCCCAAACCATTCAACAGCGCTCTGCTCAAGATGAAAATTCGCAACGCTCTGGAACGCTCACGCAGCCGGCACCAATCACCAACGCCTGATGAATCCTGTGAGGCATTCTGTAGCCAACTGGCGCACGACCTGAACAATGGATTGACCGGCATCATGATGAGCGCCGAACTGCTATTGATGGAGCCAATGCCCGACGCATCAAAACATCACCTGGAGGATATTATCGTATCCACAGAACAAATCAGCGCCCTGATCAAGCAACGTCGCAACAGCCTAAAAGAGGCTTCATAGCACGGCCACTCTCCGGCAGTATGCGCCGCCCCTATGCAAGCAACCCATCAACCTGATCACACCAACCAAGTTTCAGCATTAACCGGACTGGCCTGGCGACTGGCCGAACTGGCGCGTCTGGACGGCCTGCATGTCTGGATTTGTCCGGACCTGCGCAGCTATCGACAACTGGCCGAGGAAGTGGCATTTTTTCTACAAGATGCGCCCGACAAGCTATGGCGCTTTCCAGCCTGGGAAGTGTTGCCCTATGATCGCGTCTCCCCGCATCACGCCATTGTCGGCGAGCGCTTCGCCACGCTGGGGCGCTTGCTGGGCGCACCCAATCCATCAGGACTATTGCTAACCGCCCTGCCCGCCTGGCTACAACGCATTGCACCGCCTGAATCGGTCTCAGCGCATGTCTGGCAACTGGAAATAAATAAGCCGCTGGATATTGCCGGGCTGAAAACACGTTTAACTGAAGCAGGTATGATCCCGGCCGATCGCGTGCTGGCACCGGGCGAATTTGCTGCGCGCGGCGGCCTGTTCGATATCTGGCCGGCCACCGAAGATACGCCGCTGCGTATTGACCTGTTCGGTGACGATATCGAATCGATCCGCCGTTTCGATCCGGAAACGCAGCGCTCTGGCGAGCATCTGGACAGTTTTATTTCAGTGCCGGTGCGCGAAGTGATTCTGGATAAACCCGGCTGCGATACCTTTATAGCAGCCTTTCGCGCCCGCTTTCCGCAATTACGCACCCACCCGATGCTGGCCGCCGTACAGGCCGGACGTCCGCATCCCGGCATTGAAGCCTTATTGCCGCTGGCTTACGCCTCCAGCGCACGCCTGCTCGATTATCTGCCGGATGCTTGCCATATTCATGCCGACCCGGATATCGAAACGCGCCGCACCGCCTTCGCCGAACAGGTCAGAGCCCAGTTTGAAATGGTGCGCGCCAGCAGCGAGCCCAGCATCAGCCCGCAGGAGTTGTATGCGATTGATACGCGCATTGCTGCAAAGCGCTTACCTAAGACGCGCCTTGATTCCACCCCATCCCTGAGCGATTTTAATGATCGCGCCAAACCGCTTCAGGCCATGCGCACGGCCTTGAACAAAAAGCTGACTGCCGGCTGGAAGCTCCGCATGGTAGCGCACGGGCTGGGGCAACAGGAGCGCATGCTTGAAGCCTGCGCTGAAATCGGCGAGGCGATTAGCTGCCAGAGCCTGTCTGAATGCGAAAATCTACCCTTGAGCGCCACCATCGGCTATCTCGATAGCGGTTTCGCTATCCCGTCACAAAAAACCTTATACCTGACAGGTCGTGAATTGCTCGGCCAACACCTGCCACGCAGGCGCAACCGCAGCACCACCGTACTTCATGCCGATATCTTCACTTCGCTAGCGGAACTGAATCCGGGCGATCCGGTGGTACATGAAGATCACGGCGTCGGTCGTTATCAGGGGCTTGAGAGCATCGGCGACGATGATGACATCGCTGATTTCATCAAAATTGAATATGCCGATAAGGCTCATATATTCGTACCGGTCGAGGAACTGGCGCGTTTGCACAGATACAGCGGCGATGACTCGCCGAAACTGAATAAACTTGGCTCGGAGAAATGGAAACGCACACGTGAACGGATCAAGCGCGATCTTTTGGCAATGGCGCATGAGTTGATTGCCGTCGAGGCGGCGCGCACCGGCCAGAGCCGTCCGCCATATCCGATGCAGGGCGAAGTCATGCTCGCCTATGAAGAATTCTCGGCGCGTTTTCCGTTTGAAGAAACCGACGATCAGGCCGATGCCATTGATGCAATCATGCGCGATCTCTCAGCCGACAAACCGATGGACCGGGTCGTGTGCGGCGATGTCGGTTTCGGCAAAACGGAAGTCGCCATGCGGGCTGCATTTATGGTCGCCGCATCGGGGCGGCAAGTGGCCATTTTGACGCCGACCACGGTGCTGGCCAATCAGCATTATGCCAGTTTTTCCGAACGCTTTGCCGGCACCGACCTGAAAGTCGAACTGATTTCCCGTTTGCAAGGCAAAAAAGATACTGATCGCATCACCCGCGAACTGGCTGGCGGTGATACCCGTATTCTTGTCGGCACCCATCGCTTATTATCCGATCAATTCGAATTCGCCGATCTGGGGCTGGTGATTGTCGATGAGGAACAGCGCTTCGGCGTCAAACATAAACAGAAACTCAAAGCGCTGCATGCCAGTGTCGATTTACTGACCCTGACCGCCACGCCGATTCCGCGCACCCTGCATCAAACACTCTCCGGCCTGCGCACGGTTTCAATTATTAGCACGCCGCCAGCCGAGCGTGAGGCCATTCGAACTATGGTCTCCAGTTTCGATTCACATATCGCTGCGGAAGCCATCCGGCGAGAACTCTATCGCGGCGGTCAGATTTATTATCTGCACAATCATGTCAAAAGCATTGAACGCATTGCGACGCGTTTGCGCGAAGATGTGCCGGAAGCGGAGATTGGTATTGCGCATGGCCAGATGAGTCCGGCGGAGCTGGATCGCCAGATGATGGCTTTTTATGAAGGGCGTTTGCATATTCTGGTCTGCACCACGATTGTTGAATCGGGACTGGATGTGCCCAATGCCAACACACTGATTGTCGAGCGCGCCGATTTGCTGGGCTTGTCACAACTGCATCAGATTCGTGGCCGGGTTGGCCGTAGCCACCGCCAGGCCTATGCCTATTTGTTCACGCCCGATGCACGCGCCATGACCCGCGATGCGCGTGAACGTTTACAGGCCATTGCAGAACATACCGAACTCGGGGCCGGCTTTCTGCTGGCGAGGCAAGACATGGAAATTCGCGGCGCCGGCAATCTGCTCGGCGCGGAACAGAGTGGCCGGATCGAAGAAATCGGGTTGGATATGTATATGGATATGCTATCCGCCGCCGTAGCCGAAGCGCGCGGCCAGCGAGTGAAACCCAAACAGGCAGTTGAAATCATGCTCGGCATCAATGCCATTCTGCCGCCGGATTATGTGCCGCAGGCTGGTGAACGACTGAATCTATACCGCCGCATTTCCCGCGCCGAAGACGATGCTCAGATTACGCTGCTGTTTGAGGAGATGACCGACCGTTTTGGTCGCATGCCCGATGAAGCTAAATTTTGTCTCGAACAGCAACGCATCCACTGGCGCGCCTCCGAACTCTTCCTGTCTGCGATCAAGGACTCAGGACAGGGCATGCGCCTGCATTTTACCGCCGAATCCCAAATTGATCCCGGCAACATGCTAATGCGCGTCCAGAGTGAACCCAACCGCTTCCGCCTCACCCCGGACGGCAACCTGACCCTGCTGCACGCTTCCGATCACAAACGCGAGCAACTAAAAGGATGTATCACCTTTCTGGATGAGTTACTCAAGGCTTAAATCACAAAGACACTAAGAAAAGCAAATCATATTTTTTGCTTTTGACTACTTTGTGCCTTCGTGTCTTTGTGGTAAAAAAGTGTAAATCGCTTTTGATTTTGCCTTAAGCTTGGCAGCATGCTTGCCATGAACTCTCGACCCACCCTTTCCGAGCCCGGCCTGTTGTTTATGGACATGGATTCCACCCTGATTCAGTGCGAATGCATTGATGAGATTGCCGGATTCCTTGGCATTAAATCGCAAATTTCCGAAATCACCGAACGCGCCATGCGCGGCGAACTGGATTTCGCCGCTTCGCTCACCGAACGCGTGCAATTATTAAGCGGACTCGATGCCAATGTACTTGATCAGGTCTATGACGAGTGCATCGAACTCACCGATGGGGCTGAATCGCTGATCACCACGCTCAAGCAGCATGGCTGGAAAATCGGACTGGTTTCAGGCGGCTTCACCTATTTCACCGATAAACTGGAGCAACGCCTAAAACTGGATTTCACCCGCTCCAATGTGCTCGAAATCAAAAATGGAAAACTAACGGGCGGCATCATCGGCGATATTGTCGATGCCGAAACCAAACGCCGCTGTCTGCTCGAACAAGCCGAACTGTACAGCATTCCAATCTCTCAAACTGTTGCTTTAGGCGACGGTGCTAACGATTTGCCGATGATTCATGCCGCTGGCCTCGGCATCGCTTTTTACGCCAAACCCAAAGTGATAGAACAAGCACCTTATGCGATTAATGATGGTGGGCTGGAACAAGCGCTGATATTTTTGGGATAACGGGCTCTCATCCCATCAATCGCCTTGTCCTAACAATCCACTAGGGTTTATGCTATATTGTATTATGTAGTCTGATTCTGGGAGGTGAGCATTGGCGGAAATACGAACCCACATCGTCCGCTTTTTCCTGACCGGTTTTTTTATGACTGCTTTCGCGGCCAACTTGCTGTTCTTGATGCTAAGTTCGCCCACTCAAACGCATGCCGCTGCCGCGCCCGATGCCAGCGTGATCCGGGTCGGTATCTTGCATTCACAATCCGGCACCATGGCGGCCAGCGAACAACCAGTCATCAATGCCACCCTGCTGGCGATCGAACAAATCAATGCCGCCGGCGGCCTGCTGGGTAAAAGGCTGCAGCCAGTGGTTGCCGACGGCAAATCCGACGAGGATGTTTTTGCGAATGAAGCCGGCCGCCTGATCACTGAAGAACATGTGGATGTGATTTTCGGCTGCTGGACATCGGCCAGCCGCAAAGCGGTCAAACCTGTTGTGGAAGCACTGAATCACCTGCTTTTCTATCCGGTGCAATACGAGGGCATGGAACAATCCGAGCACATCGTTTATCTCGGCGCCACCCCCAGTCAGCAGATTATTCCGGCCATAAGCTGGGCAATTCAACACTTGGGCAAGCGTTTCTACCTGATCGGTTCCGATTATGTATTCCCACGTGTCGCCAACTGGCTGATCAACAAACAACTTAAAATCATGCGCGCCGAACAGGTTGGTGAATCCTATGTGCGCATAGGTGCCACTGACTTTGCGCCGGTGATAGCCGACATCAAACGCCAGCATCCGGATGTCATCATCAACACCATCAACGGCGATTCCAACAAGGCCTTTTTCCATGCCCTGAAAATAGCCGGCATTAGCGCTAAAGCACTCTCTTTCAGTCTGGATGCAACGGTGGTTCAGGCCATACCTGTGGAAGAAATTGCCGGCCATTATGCAGCATGGAACTATGTTCATAGCCTGGACAACCCGCAAAACAAAGCATTCACAGCGGCCTATCAAAAACGTTTCGGTCAACAGCCGATCAGTGACCCAATGGAAGCTGCCTGGGTTGGCATGCACCTGTGGGCCAATGCTGTCAAACATGCCAATAGCAGCGATCCGAACGTTATTCGCAGCACCGTCCTGCACCAGAGTCTGATTGCACCGGAAGGCATCGTGTCGATTGATCAAAGTAACCGGCATATGTGGAAAACAGCCCGCATCGTCCGCATCAATAGCGAGCGCCGGTTTGATGTTGTCTGGTCCAGCGAACATGCCCATAAACCATTCCCCTACCCGATCTTTGTAGAAAAAAAGAAAGCGAACCAACTGCTAGACAGGCTTTATGAACAATGGGGCAATCAATGGGCCCGGCCAAATACGCAGCCGGCAGTCGCGCAACCATGAATCCGGTAGCCGGGCGCTCCCTTCGCAGTGAAGTGCTGGTATTATGCACCATCTCCGTACTCTTTGTCGCAGGCATGGCTGGCGGCATTGCCTACCAATTACTCAAGCAGCAACAACAGCAGCAAACCATGCTAGCCCTGCACAACCTGGCAAACGAACGCGCAGCAAAAATCGAAGCGTATATGGATGGCAGAATCCACCATCTGAGTGAGTCCAGCCAGTCGATTGAAGTGGGCATTGCCATGCGAAAACTGGATCAGACCTACCCGCAAGGTATTCAATCAGCTGCCTATCAGGATATGGATGATGACTTCAGGCCGATGTTCGAGTCCATACTTGAACATGAAGATTTTTACGATGCATTCCTGATTAACCTCACCGGCGACATTATTTTTACCGTCAAACATGAATCTGATTTTGCCACCAATCTGACCACAGGCCCGTACCGCAAAACCGGACTGGCGCATGTCTGGCGCGATGCCGCCACACTGCTTTCACCGGATATGTCCCGGTTTGCATATTATCAACCTTCGCAAGAAGCGGCCCTGTTTATCAGCGCACCGATTATTTATGGAGGCCAATTGCTTGGCGTGCTGGCCTTTCAGTTGGATACCGAGGCATTTTATCGGGTCGCAGGCGATCTGGGCGGGCTGGGCGATACAGGCGAAATTATCCTTGGCGTCAATCAGGGTAAAGGTGTGCTGATCACTGCACCCACGAGGCATCAACCTGATGCCGCTTTCAAGTTGAAAATCCCACGCAACAGTGCGCTGGCACTGCCCATCAGGGAAGCCACGCTAGGTCGGACAGGTCAAGGTATGTTTGATGATTTGCGCGGTGTCCCGGTGCTGGCTGCGTGGGAATACCTGCCCAGCTTAAGCTGGGGGTTGGTGGCAAAAATCGACCGGGCCGAGGCTCTGGCCGGACTGGATACGATTTCCGCCAAATTGCTGGCATCCATTGCGGCGGTACTGGTGCTGGTACTCGCTGGCGTGGCATGGCGCGCCAGACAAATCATTCGCCCCCTGACCCGCCTCACCAAGGTGACCGCCAATATCGCCAGCGGCAACCGATTCGATATCGATGCGCCGGTGGATGCGCCGGTTACAGAAATCAACCAGCTATCGGTTGCCTTGAATCGGATGTCGGCAGAAATTCTCGGTTATCAGGATGAGTTAGAAAACAAGGTCAAAGCACGCACAGCCGAGTTGAGTCGGTTGCAAACTGCCATTGAACAAAGTCATGATATCGTCATGATCACTGATCGTGATGCGATCATCGAGTATGTCAATCCGGCCTTTGAGATAACATCCGGTTATACAGCCAAGGAAGCGATTGGCCACAGAGCCAATCTGGTAAAAAGCGGCAAAATGAAGCAGTCATTCTATGAAACGATGTGGGATACAATTCTGGCTGGCAAAACATGGCAAGCCGATTTCACCAATCGCAACAAAGCAGGCGATTTGTATGAAGTTGAGCAGGTAATTTCGCCGATTAAAAATGAGGCGGGGAATGTTACCGGCTTTGTCTCGGTGCAACGCGATATCACCGAAGAAAAACATCAACAGGAACGGCTCGAACATACCCAACGACTGGAATCGCTCGGCGTTCTGGCCGGCGGCATCGCGCATGATTTCAATAACCTGCTCACGGCTATCCTCGGCAATGCCGGACTGGCACGCCGGCGCATTGGCGATGCCTCACCCATCGCCGAAAATCTGCACCATATCGAAGAAGCCAGTGAACGCGCTGCCGATTTATGCAAGCAAATGCTGGCCTATTCCGGCAAGGGAAAATTTGTTGTGCTACCGATCAGCCTTAGCGTTCTGGTTGGTGAAATCATTAAGCTTTTGAATATTTCGATCAGCAAGAATGTCAGCCTGCGTACCGATCTGGATCCTTCACTTCCACCGATTGAAGCCGATAAGGCGCAGATGCAGCAGGTGATTATGAATCTGGTAATCAATGCATCCGAAGCCATTGATCAGGCCAATGGTAATATCGTCATCCATACCGGTATCATGGATGCCGATACATCCTATCTGCAAACCACGCATATTGATGATCCGCTGCCAACCGGACGCTATGTATTTCTGGAAATTTCCGATGATGGCTGCGGCATGGATAAAAAAACCCGGAAAAAATTGTTCGACCCTTTCTTTACCACTAAATTTACCGGTCGCGGACTGGGCATGAGCGCCATCCTTGGCATCGTAC
>CAYUBK010000029.1:0-17032 GCA_964442955.1 uncultured Zetaproteobacteria bacterium
GCTGGTGGTGTCATACCCTGCTGCCTGAGGAGACTCAGGATTGGCAGACATTTGGTCGTCCCCCGTTGACCGGTGACTTCAATGGAGAGTCCCCAACTACCTTCGGTTCCGACCGTAAGGCACCCGATTTGTTGCATGTTGGTTCTCGCAATTCATCACGAGAATGGATGACCATGCATTTCTTCAATCCTCGTCTGGTGCAGCCGCATTCCATCATGCCGCGTTATGATTACCTGTGGGGCGATAAGGATCTCGAAGGAAATCCGATCGATCTGAAGGCATGGGATCAAGAATATATGGAATATGCAGTCGGTGGTCAGGTTTACCCGCCGGAAGTTCCAATTCCAGCAGCCGATAGTGAAGCGCGTATGTTGATTGACTTCGTGCTCAATCTTAAATAAGGGAGGAATTAACTATGTCATGGACTTTATCAAGGCCGTTGCATTCGATGGCTTCAGAGGATATGAACAAGGAATCACAACATGTATGGGAGCATGAAAGCCTGGGAGGTATCGCGGAAAACAATAATCCGTTGCCCCGTCCGGTAATCGGGCTGCTGATATTGACTTACTTCACGGCAATGGCACTTACGTTCCCATTGTATGGTCAGCGTCCCACAGCAGCTATCTATTCTGATTATGTGTCGCTGATGAACTCAACCATGGTGCAGGAAGTGATGAATGATAAATCCATCACGCATAATGAGGCTAAAACCAGAGCGATGGCGATGATTGAAGACTCATTGGCTCACTTTGATTCACCGTACACCTTTCAGCGCGCCCAGCATCCGATCGATCTGGATCAGTTGCGCGTGATTGCACCTCAGATTGTTGAATTGCAACATGCAGGGGTGGATCTCGAAGAATATTCTGTGATTGGTCAGAACGTAGTGAAAGCCAATTTCTTCAATATTCAGGATGATGGTAGTGTTATTTCCAAGCAGCCCTGGTGGGATAAAGGCTACACCATTGCATGCTGGTGGTTTATTGTCTTTTGCCTGGGCACAATTATTGTAGTCAAACGTCTGCCGCACTTCACATGGCGTCCAGATCACACGATTGCACATTAAGGAGATACGAATGATTAATATGGATAATCCCCAATTTGCAGGCTTGCTTGTTATTGCTATCGCCCTTCTGGTGCCAGTAATCTACGGCTTGTTTGTTGATAAACACAAAAAGGGTACACCTGATCCACGTAATAACTCATTCTGATTTAGCGTACTGCTATCTCGGTTTGTGATAGACTAAGCGCCGCCCAACGGGCGGCGCTTTTCTTTTGATATCAGCGATCATGATTTGTCGGAAATGGAGTAAATATGAACAGGGTTTTTACGATGCCAGTTGGGTTGGCCATATGGTTGAATAGCTCATATGCGTTGTCAGCAGAGAATGGCGGACAAACATACGATCTGGGTATAGAAAGTATGCGCAGTCATAGCTACAGCGTTGGTATCTTTATCTTTCTATTGATTTCAATCCTGGTGTTTCTATTTATCCTTGGCGCATTCTGGAAGCATAGCGAAGGCGCAAAGATTAAAACGGGAGAAAAGGTGCTGCTCGGTATGATTGTGGTGGGCGTTTTTGTCGCTATATTGTTTGCTGCGGCGCAACTGCTTGACGGGTTCCTGTTCTGAATAGACAATGCCCGCCTGCTGCAGATGTAGTGGTTTCACACAGTGAATAGCCTGCATCTTTTTCTTTATTTGATGCTGCTGATATCATCAGTGCTGGCTTGATACAATCCGGAGGTACACATGCTTGGAATTGAATTGCAGGATGGCTGGACCATTTATATATGGTTAATTAGCGGCGCGGCTATTTTGGTCGGCGTTGTTTTTGGCATACGCTGGGCTGCCAATAATGAACAATTTGATGAAGATATTAAATATCTGGTCTTTGACGAAAATGATAAAGATAAAATGGATCCTGAAGAATTCAAGAAATCTCAGGAGGTTAATATCAGGCAGGAAGCACGTCGCAAAGAACTGCTGGCGCAACGAGAAGCTGAGGCGCGGGAACAAAACTAGCTCATGCTAAAAAAAATATCATGGCTGACCGTGATCAACACGGCCATCCTGCTATTGGTTGCTGTGTTTGTATTTGGCGTAGTGCAATCTATTGTACATCCATCCGGGCCTGATACTTCAGAACGTGGCTTGCCATACTATACTACTGCTGATGCTGCATTGGCTCGTTCCGGTGCAGAGTTATACAAACGTCTGCAATGTCGCAGTTGCCATAAAATATGGGCGGTAAAAAATCTGTATGAAACAGTGCCAGCACCGAGTCTGGATGGCATTGGTTCCTTGCGCACGGAAGAATGGCTGTACCAATATTTTTCCAGCGATAATCCTCAATCAATGCTGCCATCCAGACTTAAACAAAAGTTCAAAATGCCATCATACGCCAAACTATCCGAGCAGGACAGGCGATTACTGGCGGTCTATTTTTCCAGCCTGAAAGTAAGAGGCTGGTATCTGGATGAAACACGCAAGGCTGAACAGAAAAAACTGACGGGGAAATAATGGAACAACAACATACTGGCCATAGTGTTCACGACCCTGAATCCGCAATGGATATTGCACAGCAGCAATGGGGGCCTGCATGGCTCAGAGGTGCGATGGCGTTTGCTGTTGGCGGCGGTGTTATGCAAGCAGGATTTGAATTGCTTGGTGTGCATCTGGAATGGTTTTCCGGCCTTAGTAATTTCAATGCCGCCTGGATTCTGGCTATGACGCTGTTGCCTTTTGCTGCAGGTATACTGATTGGCGTGATTTATGGCTATGGCGGCAAATACCTGGCCCACTTCCCGCCTGCCGCCGTGCTTATTATCAGCTACTATCAGAGTATGCAGATACCTGAACCCGAAGGCATGCACCTGCTGCCAATGGGGTTGATGGCTGTTTTTATTATTCTGCAAATGGAGTTCTGTGCTGTCGGTGGTTTTTTTGGTGAGCTGTTTATGCGCCGCCGTACCAGCTGGACATCCAGGTATGCAAAAAAAACCGATGCCGAGCGCCTGCCTGATGACAGGGATTCCTGAATCCAGCGATAAATGAAACATCCCCACACCAATACAAAAAGTATAAAACGACCGGCAGTTTCTGCTCGGGATATGCGTCGACGCAAGCGATTGCTGATGGCGACGCTGATCACCTGTATTACGTTGGCCATGATTGGCGGTTCTCTGCATGTGATGAAACTGGGCTCCATGCGCATGAAAGAGATGCAGGCTAAATCTTCCTACGATGTGGCGGATATGAGCCAGCATGTTCGTGCTGCCGGGGAAGAAGTTCATCTACAGTCGCAACATGAAATCACGGGCGGTAACACAGCCAGTTATAGCAAGGGTGAAGCGGAGGAATTGCTCTCAGATGAGCAATGGCGTGATTTGGCATGGATGATCGATATTCCGGCAGGCGTATTTACGATGGGCAGCGATGATCCGCGCACCGGCCAGCAGAACAGGCCTGCGCATCAAGTACGCATGCCGGCATATAAAATTGATAAATATCTGGTGACTCAGGCCGAATATGCCCGCTTTGTAGCGGCGAACCATTACCGGCCCCCGTTAAACTGGGATGATGGTAAAATTCCGCATGGTCTGAGCATGCATCCGGTAACTATGATTTCATGGTATAATGCCCGTGATTATTGCGCCTGGGAGGGTAAACGCCTGCCTTCGGAAGCTGAATGGGAAAAGGCCGCTCGTGGTGATGATGTTCGCCGCTGGCCATGGGGCAATCAAATGAGCCCTGCCAATCTGAATACCTATTATAAGGTTGGCCATTCCACACCGGTCAATCGATATCCGCAGGGGGCCAGTCCTTATGGCGTGATGGATATGGCTGGTAATGTGCAGCAATGGGTGGCGGATCGGTTTGCTCCATATCCGGATGCGACAGGGAATCAGGAAATTTTCAAGCCCAAGGCCGACGACCCGGATTATCATCGAGGTTCGGATGAAGAGGAACGATTGATTTACAGGGTGATGCGTGGCGGTTCATGGAAGAGCGACCCCTTATCGACAACCAGTTACCATCGCAATTACGCCCTGCCAAATTACGCTTCGGACTTCTTTGGTTTTCGTTGCGCCATGAATATCGAAGTGGAGAAGGAGAAATAGCATGACATTGATTTTGCGAATCATGCAGTTATCGGCATTAGTGCTGTTCACCGGTAGCAATGCATGGGCTGTAGATAGTTATCGTTTTTTGCATGTGACGATTGATACGCCGTGGTTTATCTTTATCTTCCTGTTTTTTCTGGTTTTCTCACCGATGATTTTGTCGGCAGTGATTCACTGGCGTAATGCTTTGAAACGTGATGAGGAAGATGAATCATCTGAAAAAGAAGAACCTAAGCATGATTAAACTGCTGTTTCCTTTGCTGATGCTATGGCTGATGGCGATGCCGGTGCATGCTGGCGCTGCACCCTCAACTGAAGGGAGTCAATCCGCCGAGGCGGTGATGCAGCAGTTTGCCGGTGACGATGAAGTCAGTCCGCAGCGCAAAATCGAAACCGAACGCAAACATCAAATTCTGTTCCTGATGGGCATTTCATTGCTTGTCTTGTTGCTAATCACCGGCACGCTGGGCATTGCCATGGTGGCATTCGGAAAAGACGTATTCCTGCCGCATATGATCTTCGCCGGTCTTAGTTTAACGCTGGCGGCTGTGCATTCCGCCACAGCTATCGCCTGGTTCTGGCCCTGGTAAGTCGTAACTGATCACTCACCCTTGTTTTGAAATGCTCACAAAAAGTCAGGAGACGTTTGCACAACCGATAGGTTGCTCGAGAGGGGCATGGATGCCCCGAATGACTTACAGCAGTAAGCTGCGCGTTTCTGCCTTGCTCTTGAGCAAAACAAGGGCAAGCTGATTCAGTTGCTTGCTTGATTCGACAGGCTTGAAATATTGTTTTTACTCTGTGAAACTCTGTGTACTCTGTGGTGAAATGTTTATCAATTTATTAAGCGGACATACTGATGAACCAACGTAAGCTTAGGTGGGCCTTATTGGCTTTGTATGGCGCGACCGGGGTGACGGCGCTGGCTTACGAAGTGTTGTGGACACGCATGCTCTCGTTGATGTTTGGCATCAGTATTTTCGGCGTCGTGTTTACGGTCACAGCATTTATGGCCGGGCTCGGCGTTGGCAGCTTTGTCCTGACCGGTCGCGGCCTGCATCTGTCGGCGCGTAAGGCGCTGGCTTTACTGGCCTTTCTGGAAGGCGGCATCGCCGTGTATGCACTGATGCTGCCCTTAATCATGCCGTTTCTCGATAGCGTCCTGATTGCGCTGGGCGGTGGCTTGTCCTTATCCTCCTGGCAGGCATTGCAGGGTGGAGCGGTGCTGCTCATGTTGTTCCCTGCCGCGCTGGCTATGGGCATGGCATTTCCGCTGGCCCTCAGGGCAGCTTCCTCGATTCAGATATCCCTTGCCTCGATGTATGGCGTCAATGCCCTGGGTGGTGCGATCGGTGCAATGCTGCCATTGATGCTGTTGCCAATGCTGGGCTGGCGGACTGCATTGTGGACTGTTGCCGGTTTGGGGCTGATATTGGCATTGGGGGGATGGCTCCTGTCACGTCGAATGAGTGCAGAAAAACGATCTGCTGGTGATATGATTGGCCCGGTGCAGCGACCGCCGTGGCTGGATTTGCTGGCCTATGCCGGTATCGGCGCAGCGGCGCTGATGCTGGAAGTGGTATGGACGCGTTTATACGGCATGGTACTACTGCGCACTGAATATATTCTAGCTGTGTTGTTGCTCGTTTATCTGGCCGGAATCGGATTAGGCAGCCTGCTGGCGCGCTGTTTGCAAACAGGACTATGGTTGAATGTGTTACCCGGATTGGCTGCGGTTTGCGCTGTGGCGGGGCTTTACGTCTTGGATAATATCAGCGACTGGGCTGCGACGGCTGATTTTTCTTCGCTTTCTACCGCAATATTTTCAGAAGGCGGTGTTGTTGCGCTGTGCACCTTGCCTGTTACCTTGCTGCTGGGGGCATGGCTGCCGTTATTGGCGCGCCATTTTCATCGCGAAGAAGCCGGATCCGGCGGTTGGTGGTATGGGGTCAACAGTCTCGGCGCTGCGCTCGGTGCCATGCTGGCCGGATTTGTGTTGATTCCCTGGCTGGGCAGCGCTTTGTCATTAGGCGTGGCGGCGTTGTTACTGTTTGTTTGCGGTATGCGATGGGTAAACGATAAACGCATCTGGTTGCTACTGCCGGCATTGCTGCTGTTAATGCTACCGGTGCGTTCCCTGCCGCCAGTGGCTGATTTGTTACCGGCTTTGGCGGATGCTAAGGATCAGACTGTGTTTGAAGATGCGGTGTCGCTGACGCATGTGGTGGAACGGCAGCAGGGATTGATGCGCGGCCAGTTGGTATTGCTGTCTGATTTGCAACGCATGGATGCCTCCAGCGATCCGACCGCTGTGACCGTGCAGCGCAATCAGGCGCGCTTGCCATTGTTGTTGCATGCGAGTCCTCATTCGGTGCTATTTCTGGGGCTGGGTACAGGTATCACGGTTTCAGGTTCGCTGTGGATGCCTGACTTACAGCGCACAGCAGTGGAATTATCTGCCGGTGCGATTGCCGCAGCGGCTGGTTCTTTTGCGCCGGTCAATGGCGATATCAGTGGTCATGCCACCATTGTACACGATGATGCGCGTCGTTTTCTGCGCAGCGATACGGCTCATTATGATGTGATCGTCGGCGATTTATTTCATCCGGACATGGTTGGGCGCGCCAATCTATTATCGCTGCAACAATTCAGACGGGTGCGTGCGCGCCTTAATGCTGGCGGCATCTATGCCCAGTGGCTGGCGCTGAATCAGTTTGATGTGGCCTCGATTCAGGTGGTGATGCAGACTTTCCGCCGTGTATTTCCGCAGGCATCGGTGTTTATCGATGGCTATCGCATGGCGCTGGTTGGTATGCGAGACGGGGGGCGCGATGGTCAAATCGTTGTGCCGAATTTGTTGAACCGATTCAAAGCATTATCTGATTTGCAGCGCCGCGATGCTGCCGGTGGCGAAGGTTTATGGACATGGATCGGACGTTACTGGGGGCAGATTCCGGCAGCAAATACGCCGTTGCAGGATGAGTGGTTGCCGGTAATCGAATTCTCATTGCCGCGTGTGCGATACAGCGGCGGTGCGGATGTAGTGGCCATGTGGCGTTGGCTGCTGGACTGGCGCGCTGATGATGCGGCGGCCATGAAAGATTTGCAGGTTTCTGAGAAACATATCGAGCCATTCAGGCGCGCCAGAGTAGGGGCGGGTCTGGATGTGCGTTTGTGGATGGCGGAATTAAGCGGTGATGAGAAACGCGTGGTACAGATGGCTAGACTGGCGCACCGCGCCAACGCTAAAGATCGCTGGCCGGCATTCGCCCTGGCCGACCGCATGTTCGATTCACTGACACATGCAGCACCGGATGGTTTGTCGCGCCGTCAGGCCTTGCAACGCATCCTCACATTGCGTCCTGACCATGAAGGCGCGCTGCGGGCAAAGCTGGCATTGGAACAGCAAGCAGGAAATATGCAGGCGGCTACCGCTTTGCGGCAACGTCTGCATGTGATCAGTCCTCTGGCCAAATATTGATCCTGTATTGATGCGCATCTTTGAAAAAACCAATACATTTATTGTGAATCATTCTTTTTGTTTGTGTTCGTTTGTGACTCAGGGGTAAAATGCGGCGATGTCTGCCAATGAAGCCTTAAAACAAATCCCCATTCAACAAGAGCATGTGCCGGGCGCAACCACGCTGAATCCTGCCCGGCGAGCAGTGCAGGTGTTTACTGTCGTGCTGCTGGTTGCGATTCCGCTCAGCGGATTATTTCGTATCGATATGGAGGCTGGCGGCTTCATTTTGCTGGATCGACAGATCTGGTTTTCCGATATATTTATCGTTATGGGTTTTTGGGTGTTTATCGCCAGCCTGCTGGTGATGATGTATTCACTGGTCGGCTCGGTATTTTGTGGCTGGATGTGCCCGCAGAATACGGTATCGGAATATGCCAACTGGCTGACTGAAAAGCTGTTAGGGCGTCGGGCGCAAATGATGGATATGAGCGGCGAGCAGATGCAGGTGGCCAGACGCAAACAATCGCCTGCCAATTATGTGGTGTTGGGCATCGGATTGCTGCTACCTGCGATGCTGGCAGCGCTTATTCCTTTGCTTTACTTCTTTCCGCCATCCGCTATCTGGTCATTCCTGACCTTTACCGAGGATGCCAATCTGGCCGCTTCGCTATACTGGATTTATGTGGTGTGCGTGGCGGTGTTTTTGCTCGATATTGTCGTGATGCGTCATCTGATGTGTAAATTCATGTGCATTTACAGGGTGTGGCAGCATTCGTTTAAAACGAAGGAAACATTGCATATTCATTATGATAAGAGTCGCAGCGATCACTGTGGAAGCTGCCATTATTGCGTCGATGCCTGTTTTCTCGATATTGATCCGCGTCAAACCGAAGTATTCGATTCCTGTGTGAATTGCGGTGCCTGCGTGACGGCCTGCGATGAACTGCATAGCAAGAGTAAAAAACTGGCAGGTCCCGGCTTGCTCAGTTTTGCCATTGGCGACAAGGACAGGAAGCATTCGAATGAGCAGGAAAAGGGTTATGTGGCATCATTTTTTGCCCGCGCTAAAGTATCTTTGCTGGTGACTGTGGCTGGCGCTATGTTTTTTACCATCGGAATCGCCGGTTATCAGAGCGAGGAGTTTTCAGTCTATCGTAGCGAAGCATGGCATGGTGCGAAAGTACTCGATTACCGTATTAATGTGGCGCATAAACTCTATCATCCGGCGGATATCAATCTGCGCATCGAAGGGTTAAAGCCGTCGCAGTATCAGTTGCAGTCCGGTACGGTGCATTTTGATACGGCGGGGCGAAAGGATGTGGCGCTGCATGTGAATGAGTCTTTGCCTAAAGGTCTGTATCGCTTTCGCGTGTTCGCCACAGCCGATAACGGCTGGAGCCATGTGTTCGATGTGACCCATTTCGCACCGGGCGATGGGTAAAAGTCAAAAGCGATTGATCACAGAGTACACAGATGTATAGTCAAAGACAAAAAAATAAAAAGTTGTAAAATGTTGAGGGCAGTTGAATCAGTCGGGAACATTGACTATCAAGGCTTAATCTTTCTTGTTTTTTTACTCTGCGTACGCTGTGGTGAAAGGTGTTAATGTTTGTTTTTTGAATGAGGTGTGAGTATGAAAGAGACGAAAGAAACGAAAGAAACAGATCAGAGTCCGACAGGTGCAGCCAATGTAGCATGGGGCAAAACGCCGGATGATCATTACGGTTATGCATCGGATGAAGAGCGACTGGAGAAGCGGGGCATGGATGACTGGGAGCTGGTGGAGAATATTCCCAAATCCCAGAATCGTATTCCGAAATGGTTTATTGGCGTTATCATTGGCGTGTTGATTGTGGCTTTCGGTCTGTCGCTACCATTCTGGGGTGACCGTCCAGGCCATCCGCGTCCGTGGTTCACCATGGGGCATGTGTATGCTGTGCTGTATTTTATTGTAGCAGGCAGCGTGATCTACTTTATGACCCGCTTATATGGTTCTGATGAGGGCGGGCGACTGGATTCGGACCCTGAACATGATGATATAGATATGCCCGGTCATGGCGGACAGGGAAAATGAAGTTTGTGTTGCTGTTATCCTGCCTCGTATTTGGGCTTGCGGCATGCGACCCCGGCAATAGCCCGAAACAGTTGGTGGATTATCCGGATATGGGTAGTCAGGCCTTTCGGAATTATCGTGCCCAGTGTTCAGAGTGTCATGTGCCGCCGAGAACAACTGCCCATACAGCATCCGAATGGCCAAGTGTCATTGCCCGTATGCAACAGCATCGGGTGCAGCGCCGAATTGCACCAATGGTGGCTGCCAATATGAAGGCAGTGCGTGACTACCTGGTTCGCAATGCGGCTGATGGAAAAGGTAGCTGATGCGTTATTTGCTGCTAATATTGACTGGATTGTTGATCGCCGCCTGTTCTTCTGAGCAGCCCGGCTGGTCGCCCGAGCCACAAGCATGGCAGGATATTACGATTAGAATCGAAACGCAGCCGTCGCCGATCAGGCGGGGCATGAATGAGTTCATTCTGATTGCCAACCACCAGCAACGCGGTTTTGTGAACGACTTACTGGTCGAAGTACATACGAATGACTCAGGCTGGAAGCAGGCTATGCCGGACGGAGCACTGGGGGTTTTCCGCAGAGCGCTTCCTGTGGGTGATGTGCAGCAAGATCACCTCTATGTGCGACTGACGCGTCGTGGTCAGCATGGCGAAATGAATTTCGCGCTGGCACCGCGGCCTCAGTGATTCAATTTGGCTTGTTATTACTGACGATGTTGTCGTCTGCACCTGCCCATGCAGCGGATGCAGAGCGAGGAGCTGTGATTGCCAAAGTGCGTTGCTTGCCATGTCATCATTTAACGACGCTATCAAGAAGCATCGGGCCGGGCTTGAAAGGCGTTTATGGCCGAGCGCCGACGATAAACGGTGTGCCTTTTGAAGTGTGGGATGAAGCGGCGCTGGAAGCATGGTTGAGCGGGCCGCGCAAGGTCAAGGCCAATACACGCATGAGTATACCGCCCATTGCTGCGGCAGACAGGGCTGATTTGATTGCATATTTTAAGGCTGTGAAGGGTAAGGAGTGAGGGGTTAGGTGTGAAGCGTGAGGGGGGCTTATCAGGACGCCTTTCCCCTGACACTTTACTCCTTACGCTGTTTCGCTAAGCGCTGTTCGAGTTTGGGGCTTTTGACCCAGTGACGTAGCAACATGATTTGGGTGCCGCCGCGCTCTTGCTGGCAGCGCGGGCAGGTGAGATAGCTCAGGAATAGATTTTTCGGCATGCGGCCTTGGTCGAACAGTTCGGACTGCATCTGACGAATGACAGTTTTAATGTCTTTGAGATTCCCCTTGAAAAGTTGAACGCGGAGCATGTACGGGTTCTTTAACCGGTAGGTTTTGCGGGCCGGGGAGTTGTCCTCAGTTAGTAAAGCCAGAATACGGCCGCGAAACATACCTGATTCAGCCAATACAAAGCCTGGCCATTGTTCACTGAGTTCCAGCTTTTCTATATCATGATGCTGGCGATCCAGACAGGCTTCAAAGCCAATGGGCATATGAAAAAACATCGCCGAGCCCTGTTCATGCACCAGCGTGGCACCCAGATCAATGTCCTTGCCGTGCCAGTCGGGAAACTCAGATGGGCAGCCGCACTCCATACGCATGGGTTTGTCAGTCAGCCTTTTTTATAGATGTCTTTCAGGGTCATCATGACATTGGCCAGATAAACCCAAAAGCCAACGGCCAGAACCGAAGCGGCAATCGAAATTACCGGGCCGTAATATTTATGAACCGATGGCACCTGAGCCGGATCGGTCAGCCATAGATTGCCTTCGATAAAACCGAAAATAAGCAGAGAAATGTAGAAAGCCGATACGCCGATCGTCGTCCACCAGAATGAGTGTTCGGCCAGTCTATGGGAGTGAATCGGTTTGCCGGTGATTTTCGGTAACATATAATAAGTAACAGCCATGCCTAGAATAGTGACGCCGCCTACCAGATTGATGTGGGCATGTGCCAGCGGGTCAATCATATGGCCCGGGCCACCGTACGGGCTGCCTATGGAATCCAGCCAGGCGCGTACGGAAGGGATGACCTGTAGCAGGCCGTGGACGGTGCCGATGAAAAAAGAGATCACCGACATGATCAGAAATTTTACCAGGTACAGATGTTCGTTGGGGGCAGGTTTCGACATGGAGCGCGAGACTAGCGACAGGCGCACAGCTTGCAAGGTGGCTAATAATCCCCCAAGCTATCGCGTTAAATAACCAGTTTTTTATTATGGTTTCCAGCAACACCATCGCGTCATCCCCGAATGTTTCTATCGGGGATCCATTTAAACTATGGATTCCCGATAAAAACCTCGGGAATGACAAACTGATAATGAAATGTGAATTTCAATGCATGGTGCAATCGGGCTGATTTCACATAGGATGTGCCGATGCCCTTATCCGTGATAATTGTTCTGATCAGTTTTGCTGTGTTGGCAGTGGCATGGCTGGTAAAAAAGAAACACACTCTGCACATCGTATTAATGAGCTGTGTGATGACGTTCGATGTATTGTTTCCGATCTGGTTGTATGCAACGCATGATTGGGTGAAACGATTGATTGATGATGGCGAAATGCTTTCGTTTGCAATTTGGATGCATGTATTTCTGATTTTGACACTGTATGCGCTGTATGTGTTGCAGATTCAGGCCGGTCGCCAATTGATTGCTGGTCAGCGCGATGCGCGACCGAATCACCGTGTGCAGAGTCGCGGTATCATCATTGTTCGTTTGTTTGTTTTTATCAGTGGTGCATTGTTAATTGCACCTGACTGATTATACAATGATCTGGATTAAATCCCTATAAATTCGAAGATGCCCAAAGAACTGCTCATCAATACCGTGGCAAAAAACATGGTGACCACGTAAGGGAATGTTAACAGGGGCACAACCTGGCGGAACAGACCAATACCCGCAGGTACTGCGAATGCGACCATCATATCATCATTCATATAAATGCCGAGAGCCGCCAAGCCAATGCAAGTGAGTGTGAGGGAGGCATCCATCCAGCGATTGTTGAAGAGGAAACCCATGTTTTTTTCTACGCTGCCCATTTTGTACCGTTCAGTTTTTTCCATATGCCCAACCCCGTAAAATGAATTAGTAATAGTTATAGATATGATTATTACCAATGTCAAATGCGTCGTTGTTAGTGATGCATGGTGATGGTGACAGACAAAGATAAATTGGGCTTGATTAAAAAAGTTTAATTTGGTGCTTGCCTTTTTATTTTCGGCATGCAGGATGCCAGCTTATTGAATCTTAGGGAGGTTTAAAATGCTTGCAGACTTTATTGAAGCTTCTGTAATGTTCCAGAATGCTGATGTTTATAAAATATATGGAATTATTTTTGTATCGCTGGCTGTAATATGCGCAGTTAGTTATTATTCCGATTGTAAAAAATACGAAGACAAATGATCTATAACTCAGGAGGGATTTGCATGAAACGTTTGATAAGTAGCATGAGCGCTATTGCGTTGTTGGCTTGGTTTGCAGTGCCGACTGCCGCTTCAGCGGGAGAGTCGCTGGGCAACGTGAACAACGGGCGAATTATTTTTCAAGATGGCAAGGGTGATGATGTACCAGCCTGCCAGGGTTGTCATGGTATGGACGGCAATGGTAGTGATGAAGTGGGCTCGCCTCGACTGGCCTATCAGGTGGACAGCTATATTTTGAAGCAGTTGACCGATTTTGCTCAGGACAAGCGCACTGATGATACCATGTATCAGATGAATGATATTTCCAAGGCATTGAGCGCACAGGAACGTAAAGATCTGGCGGCCTATGTGCATACGCTGAAATCACCCTATATCGGTTCCAATCTGGATCAGTTGCGCCGCGACGGTGCCGATGTGGGTAATCCGCACGAAGGCAAGATGATTGCAGAGTATGGTTCTCCGGATCATGGTGTGCCAGCTTGTAAAAGTTGTCATGGTTTCCATGGTCGTTCAGCAGGCCGTATGTATCCTGCGATTGGCGGTCAGAACTATGTTTATCTGAAACATGAGCTGGAATCATGGCGTAACGGGGGTAACACCTCAGAAGCAGATATTGCAGCCGGCAATAAGGAAGATAATGCACGCACCAATGACTATATGGGTCAGATGCGGGCTGTTGCCAAAAACATGACGGATGAAGATATTAAAAATGTGGCAGCTTTCCTGACGCTGGCCAAACCGACGACGCCGGGTAACCCGCGTTCCCCAAGTCACCAGTAAGGACTGTCAGTATCATCTTAAAACGGGAGGCTTAGGCCTCCCGTTTTTGTTTGTAAAAAACAAACAACTTGCGTATCTGAGTCGGTTTCCAGCATAGTGCGGTCAAGAGTGTTTGGCGCTCATGGCGAGGTGGATTATGACAACCTGTTCTTTATGTGGTGTAAGTACCGAAAACAACCGTAAGAAATGCAAAGCATGTGTGCAGAAACAGGTCGTTGATACATGGAAACGACAGATGCGCATATATACCATGACGATTGTTGCAGGCTTGGTGTTGCTGGCGACTGCGATTTATCAGGCCCGAAGTTTGCCTCATGCAGAGGGTATGAACGGGATGCCGCCCTATATTCTGGAAGAAGCCGCCTTGGGGGGGCTGGGGCTGCTGGGTGGTTTGTTTGGCCTTGCCCTAGCTGCATTTTTTAATGTCTGGCATAAAAAGAAATCTACTTAGGGATACAAATCAAACACTTACGTGCCTGATTTGATTCGCAGCATCGTGCTGCTCACCTTGCGGCGGCGTTGCCGTCCAATCCATCTATCCTGATGAATTGTGACAGGCCGTCCATGGCCTGTATGGAGACGCTGAGTTAATCAGAGCTTCCCCAGGGCTTCGAGTTGCGTGGTGAAACGTTTTCTCTATTGCTATTTGGATAGCAGGGCCTATCCTCCGCCCTGTTGAAAAGTGAGCTGCGGCTCGCTTTTTTTGTTTTTTGAAGGTGGTTAAAGCTTTGGAATCAGTTATCGAATCATTGCTACAGCCGATTACAGATGAGCTGGGTGTGGATATCCTGAAAGTCAGTATTGGCAGCGGTGGCCGCAGTCAGTTGCTCAGGGTGGTCGTGGATCGTGCTGGTGGCATTGATTCGGATGGGCTGGAACGCATCAGTCGTGGATTGGCTTTGCAACTGGATGCAGAGGATTTAATCAAGAGCGCCTTCCGTCTGGAAGTAACTTCGCCGGGGCTGGACTGGCCGCTGCAAAATGCGGCTGATTTTGAACGCTATCGGAATGACTGGGTCAAAGTTTTGTTTATAGATGGAACCAGTCAGGAGGGACAAAACCTTGGCCCTGCCGAATCAGAAGGTGGACTGCGTTTTACGCTGTTGGTTGAAGGCAAGAAGGCTGGTTTTACCAAAGAGATAATGATTGGCATGGAAGAAGTAAGCAAGGTCGTGCGGGCGATCAACTGGAAAGAAGTGTCCCGTAAAAGTAAAAAATAGCGTAACTACTCAGCCATAATCTGAACAGTTACAAAGTTGATGATAAAGTAAACCGTAGAAACGGAGTAGTGAGAATGCAGTCATGAATGTAGAGATGTTACAGGTTGCCGATGCCGTGGCACGAGAAAAATCAGTTGAGCGCGAACTGGTTCTGGAGGCAATGGAGCAGGCGCTGAAAACAGCGGCGCGCAGAACCTATCCAGGTAAAAATGTGGCGGCGGAAATTGATCGTACGACAGGCGAAATTCGTTTATTTCATGTGCGTACCGTGGTTGAGGAGATCGAGGAAGAAATCAATGATCTGACCCTGGAACAGGGCAAAGAGCTGGATGCCGATGCCGATCTGGGCAGTGAATTTCGTGAACCTTTGCCACCGATTACACTGGGTCGTATTGAGGCGCAGACTGCCAAGCAGGTCATCAATCAGAAAATCCGCGAAGCAGAGCGTGATCGTGTCATTGCCGAGTATGAGTCTCGAGTAGGTGAATTGATTACCGGCATTGTCAAACGCGTTGAGCGCGGCAATGTCTATGTCGATTTGGGTCGTGGCGAAGCGGTGATGTACCGCGAAGATCTGTTGCCTCGTGAAACCTTCCGTCAGGGAGATCGCGTGCGCGTGTATTTGCGCGAAGTGCGCAATCAGTCCAAGGGGCCGCTGGTGTTTGTATCACGCTCGGATGCAGGCATGGTGTTGCGCCTGTTCGAACAGGAAGTGCCTGAAATTCAGGATGGCACGGTATCCATTCAGGCCATTGCCCGAGATCCTGGCTCACGCAGCAAGATTGCAGTTATTTCCACCGATGCTGCCGTCGATCCGGTTGGTGCCTGTGTCGGCATGCGCGGTGCGCGCGTACAGGCTGTAGTGAATGAATTGCACGGTGAAAAGATTGATATTATTGAATGGACGGATGATTCGGCTGCCTTTGTGATCAATGCACTGGCGCCAGCAGAAATCGAACGCGTGCTGTTGGATGAAGCTACGAATACGATTGAAGTAGCCGTCAGTGATGAGAATCTGGCCATTGCGATTGGTCGCCGTGGTCAGAATGTTCGCCTGGCTTCCGAGCTTTCCGGCTGGAATATTGAGCTGATGAGCACTGGCGAAGAGAAAGAGCGTCGTCATGAGGAAGTGGCCAAGGCGCGTGCGATCTTCCAGCAAGGTTTGGATGTGGATGAAGACTTTGCCGCTGTGCTGGTGGGTGAAGGTTTCTATAGCATGGAAGAGCTGGCCTATTGTTCGCTGGAAGATATTTCAGGCATTGAAGGGTTGGATGAAGATGTGGCTACGGAATTGCAAAACCGTGCCCGTAATTTACTACTCGATCAGGCTTTGCAGCAAAACAATGAAGCAGGCGAGACGAAAGTCACGTTGCTTGATCTGGCCGGTATGACACGTGAAATTGCAGAGCAGCTGTCAGCTCGTAATATGCTCAGTGTCGAAGCGCTGGCTGATGCAGCTATGGATGATATTGAAGATATTGAGGGTTTGAGCCGTGAACAGGCGGAAGCATTGATTATTGCTGCTCGCGAAGCCGCTGGCTGGTTTGACTGATTCGGTTTGTTTGACTGTTCGAGTTGGATGAGTGATTCAGTTTGACTGATTCAATCCATCCGAATGGACAAGCTATGAGGTGTTGCTTCGTTTGCCGGGAGTCGCTTCCCAAGCAGGGGATGTTGCGGCTGGTGGTGGATGATGACGGGGAAATCTGGCCGGATGTGTTACAAAAAGCGCCGGGCAGGGGTGTTTATCATTGTATGCGTGGGTCTTGCCTGACGCATACGAGTGATAAACGGCTACAGTGTCTGAAAGCAAAGTTTAAGGTGCGCTTGCCGCAGTGGGCGGTTCTTCAGCAGCGTATGGAAAGTATGCTGGAGCAACAGTTGAAACGTATGTTTACGCGTCAACGCGCCTCAGCTGCCATAGGCAGGGATGCAGTGATGCATC
>CAYUBK010000030.1:0-16995 GCA_964442955.1 uncultured Zetaproteobacteria bacterium
AAAAGTTTGCCAATGACTGTACTTGAGGGGGTTCAGGTGATCGGTGATGTGACCAAGCAGAAGTTAGAGGTGCAACTGTCTCGACGAGATTTATTACGTGGCAGTTTCCTGCGTAGACAGAAGATCAAGGGTGGCGAATGAGGGTGAACAGGTATGCTGGGGAAGTTTGAAGGCAGCGTTGCAATTTCGCTGTCTGTATGCGACGAACATGTGACAGAGGTCAGAATTACCTCAGAACGAATGCTATTAGCGCACAAGCTGCTGTCAGGAAAGAGGGCCGATGAGGTGACAAGTCTGGTGTCTATGATATTTAGACTATGTGGCCGAGCACAAGCTTTCGCTGCGGCGTCTGCCTTAGGCAGTGTGCAAGACACTTCAGTGGCAGGTGATACTTTAGCTGTGAGGCAACAATTGGTGCGTATGGAGTTTATAAGAGAGCATTTGTGGCGTGTTTTGCTTGATTGGCCCGTGCTTATGGGGTTGCCATCGCAGGGTGATGTGATGAAGCAAGTGCTGAAGTTTGATGCTGAATGGGTACAAGTGTTGGATGGCAAAGGTGTTGCTTTTCAGAGTAATAAACAACTGAGTTCGATGGCTAAAGGGAAGGCTTCCAAAGTGGCAATGGTATGCGGAACCTTTTTAAAAGAGCATGTGTTTTATATGCCACCAAAGGAGTTTTATGCTTGTCAGGATTTAGAGCAATTTTTTCTGTGGGCTAAGTATACGCAAACAGGCGCAGCACGGATGCTTCACTGGTTGATTAGTCGTGGGTTGGCTGGGATTGGCAATGCTGATGTGAATACCTTGCCCGCGTTGGATGATGTGTGGTTGGAAGATAAGTTATCTTCTGATGTCGCCGGGCAGTTTATCTCTTGTCCGAGCCTGGATGGAAAAGCTTGCGAAACGACACCTTTTTCAAGGCAGCGTGGGCATGCTTTAATAAAAGCCTTGGTGCAGAAATTTGGACCAGGTTTGCTGGCTCGGTATGTGGCTGTACTGCTTGAAATCGCGGAGGTATATGCCGCTTTAGAAGCCTCTTTAAAACAAAGAGGTATGGAAACAAAGCATAATAAGCAGTCAGGTTTTGGCCTAGGGACAGTGGAGGCTGCACGTGGACGATTACTCCATCGGGTGGTGCTCAAAGGCGATACGGTAGAGGACTATCAAATTGTCGCGCCTACAGAGTGGAACTTTCATCCGGAGGGTGTGTTGAAGCAGGCACTTCTGGGCATAAAGGGTGATGCAGTAGGTATTGATCAAAAGGCCAAGCTATTGATTCATGCCATGGACCCTTGTGTGCAGTTTTCACTGCAGGTGAAAAGACAGGAGAAAGTACATGCATGAGATGTCCTTATGCGAAGGCGTGCTAAATGTGCTGGAGGATAGTGCCAAGCAGCAGGGTTTTAAGAAAGTGAAAACAGTTTGGCTGGAAATTGGTGTATTATCCGGTGTGGAGCATGAAGCCATGTTGTTCAGCTATGAGGTGGTGGTGAGAGGCAGTATTGCCGATGGTTCCAAGTTGGAAATCATTGAGCTGCCTGCACAGGCCTGGTGTATGCAATGCATGAAAGAAGTACAAGTGACAGGGCGAGGAGAGCCTTGCCCATCATGTGAGAGTTATCAGTTACAAATATCCAGTGGCGATGAGCTGCGGATTAAAGAATTGGAGGTGGAGTGATGTGTACAGTTTGCGGATGTGGAGAAGGTGAAACAACGATAGAGGGGCATGCACACGGGCATGAGCATAGTCACGACCATGGTCATGAACACAGTCATGGCCATGAAGAGCATCATCACCATGATGATAAAACACACGATTACGGACAAGGCCCGGCCCATGCGCATGCACCGGGCTTAAGTCAGAGTCGCATGGTACAAATTGAGCAGGATATTTTGGGTAAAAATAATATGTATGCCAATGCCAACCGTAATCATTTTGCAGAGCATGGTATTTTGACGTTGAACCTGGTTTCAAGTCCTGGCTCTGGCAAAACAACCTTACTTACTAAAACCCTGGAAGACTTAAAAGATGAATTGAATTTGTCGGTCATTGAGGGCGACCAGCAAACCGCCAATGATGCAGACCGTATTCGTGCTACAGGTGTGAAAGCCTTGCAAATCAATACAGGAAAGGGCTGCCATTTGGATGCTCATATGATTGGTCATGCCATGGAGCCATTGGCACCTGTAGATAAGAGTGTGCTGTTTATCGAAAATGTAGGTAATCTGGTTTGTCCCGCTGCGTTTGATTTGGGTGAGGCGCATAAAGTCGCGATTTTATCGGTCACAGAAGGCGAAGATAAACCACTAAAATACCCTGATATGTTCCATGCTGCAGACTTGATGATTCTTAATAAAGTCGACTTGTTACCCTATCTGAATTTCGATGTGGAGAAGTGCATGGCTTATGCCAAACGAGTGAACCCAGGCATCAAAATAGTACAGGTGTCGGCAACGACTGGTGAAGGTATGGAAGTTTGGTATCAATGGATTAAAGCGACACAACAAGTGGCACTCATTGGCTACCAACCCAGGCTAGAAGCAGTATTAGAAGCTAAAGCAGCTTAGGAGAGGGGTATGTGTTTAGCCATTCCAGCTCGAATTGTGGCGATTGATGAAGAAACTGACATGGCCACGGTGACATTGGGTCATGTGAAAAAAGAAGTGTCTGTCGCTTTGATTGATGATGCCAAGATTGATGAGTACGTGTTACTGCATGTGGGTTATGCCTTGCACAAAATTTCGGAAGAAGAAGCTGCGCGTACACTTGCAATGTTTGATGAAGCAGAGCTGTTGGAAGAGATTGAAGAGATGGGAGCAGCAGAGGCAGGAGCAAGGGCATGAAATATGTGGATGAGTTTCGAGATGGCACGTTGGCGAGAAAACTAGGTAAAGTCATCGCTGCCGAGGTGGATAAAAACAGGACTTACAATTTAATGGAGTTTTGTGGTGGTCATACCCATGCGATTTTTCGTTATGGTATCCAGGATTTGATGCCGGACAATGTCAAGTTCGTGCATGGCCCGGGTTGTCCTGTATGTGTATTGCCGATTGGCCGTATTGATAATGCCATTGCTTTGGTGGAAGACCATGACGCTATTCTCTGCACCTATGGCGATATGATGCGTGTGCCTGCATCGGGGCGAAAAAGCCTATTGAAAGCCAAGGCTGCCGGTGCGGATGTGCGCATGGTGTATTCCACCCAGGATGCACTGAAGCTGGCAAGAGAATTTCCACAGCGTGAAGTGATTTTCTTCGCCATTGGTTTTGAAACCACAACACCGCCAACAGCTGTTGCGATTAAGCAAGCCAAGGCTGAAGGCTTAAAGAATTTCAGTGTGTTTTGTAATCATGTATTAACGCCTGCTGCCATCCAGCATATTCTGCAATCACCTGAAGTGCGTGAAATGGGCGCAGTTTCCATTGATGGTTTTTTTGGCCCCTCACATGTCAGTTCGGTGATTGGCTATGAGCCTTATGAGTTTTTTGCTGAAGAATTCCAGAAACCTGTAGTAATTGCAGGTTTTGAGCCATTGGACGTGATGCAATCCGCCTTGATGTTGATTCGCCAGCTCAACGAAGGCCGTTCGGAAGTGGAAAATGAATATACCCGCGTAGTAACGCGTGAAGGCAACCTCAAGGCGCAAGCGATGGTTGCAGAAGTATTTGAATTACGCCGTGAATTTGAATGGCGTGGCTTGGGTATGGTGCCGTATTCGGCATTGAAGATTAAAGACTGCTTTCGTGAATTTGATGCGGAAGTACGTTTTTCTGTACCTGAAATTGTGGCCTATGATGTGAAAGGTTGCGAATGCCCGTCTATTTTGCGCGGCGTAAAAAAACCGACCGATTGTAAACTGTTTGGCACCGTTTGTACGCCTGAAAACCCTATGGGTTCGTGCATGGTATCATCGGAAGGCGCATGTGCAGCTTATTGGTCGTATGGGCGCTTTCGCGAATCCGGCAAAACAACGACTAAGGCGACAGTATGAGTAACATACGTCGATTTCCCATGAAGCTGGATCTGAGAAAAGGTAATGTTGAAATGGTGCATGGCAGCGGCGGAAGAGCCATGGCGCAGTTGATTGAAGAAATATTTGTCAAACACCTGGACAATGATTTATTACGCCAGGGCAATGATCAGGCCATGTTCAATAGCGAACAAGGGCGCATGGTGATGAGTACAGACGGACATGTTATTTCGCCATTGTTTTTTCCGGGCGGAGATATTGGCTCACTTTCGGTGCATGGCACAGTCAATGATGTGGCGATGTCGGGCGCAAAACCGCTCTATTTATCAGCCAGTTTTATCATTGAAGAGGGTTATCCGTTGGCAGAGTTGAACCGTATGGTCATCAGCATGGCAGAGGCTGCGAAAAAAGCAGGTGTGTCTGTGGTGACGGGTGATACCAAGGTGGTGGAACGTGGTAAGGGTGATGGCGTGTTTATTTCAACTACGGGTATTGGCGTAGTGCCAGAGGGTGTGAATATCTCTGGTGACAGGGCGCAGGCCGGTGATGTGGTGTTGGTCAGTGGCACTATGGGTGATCATGGCGTGGCGATTATGTCCAGCCGGGAAGGTTTGGAATTTGAGACAGAAATCCAGTCTGATTCTGCCGCGCTCAATGGTTTGATTGCCGACATGGTGCAGGCTGTGCCAGATATTCATGTGTTGCGGGATCCTACTCGCGGTGGCCTTGCCACGACTTTGAATGAAATTGCACAACAGTCGAGGGTGGGTATGCAACTGGTGGAAGATGATGTACCAGTTCACCCCGATGTGAAAGCGGCTTGTGAATTGCTTGGTTTGGACCCGCTGTATGTGGCCAATGAAGGCAAGTTGGTTTGTATCTGTGCAGCAGAGCATGCAGCTATTCTGCTGCAAGTGATGCAAGCGCATACGTTGGGAGAAAATGCCGCCATCATTGGTAAGGTCGTTGATGATGAGCATGGCTTTGTGCAAATGGAAACGACATTTGGTGGCTCACGCATTGTGGATTGGCTGGCTGGTGAACAGCTGCCACGGATTTGCTGATACGATGAGAATCCTGCTGCTCACCCATGCTTTTAACAGCCTTACGCAAAGGCTATTTGTGGTGTTGCAGCAGGATGGGCATGAAGTCTCGATTGAGTTTGATATTCATGATGATATTGCTCAGCAAGCAATAGATTTATTTCAGCCGGATTTGATTGTCGCACCGTATTTGAAACGGGCGATTCCTGATTCGATTTGGCAACAGTATACATGTTTGATTGTGCACCCCGGCATTGTGGCTGATCGGGGGCCTTCATCTTTGGACTGGGCGATCATGAATGAGGAAAAACATTGGGGTGTGACGGTTCTGCAAGCCAACGCAGAAATGGATGCCGGAGATATTTGGGCGAGCGTGACTTTCCCCATGCGGGAAGCCAGTAAGGCCAGCCTGTATCGCAATGAAGTGACTACGTCTGCGGTAGAGGCTGTGCAGCAAGCTATAACAAACTTTAAACGACCGGGCTTTTTACCCGCGCCTTTAAATCACCTGTTGCCAACAGCTAAAGGCAAACTGCGGCCATTGATGAAACAGCAGGACAGACGCATTGACTGGCAACATGATGATACGCAAACCGTGTTGCGTAAAATCCGTGCTGCAGATGGTTTTCCGGGTATCAAAGATGAACTACTTGGCCGGGAAGTATTTATCTATGATGCGAGAGCTGCACATGGCATTGATGGTGTCGCGGGGGAAGTGATTGCAAAGTCAGGACTGGCGCTATGCAAGGCAACGACAGATGGTGCGGTATGGATCGGACATGTGAAGGACCAACAGCATGAGCATCCGTTTAAACTGCCTGCAACAGAAGTTTTTTCCGAACAGAGTCAGCATCTAAAAGAGGTGCCTGCTACTGAGGGCTACCAGGAACTGTGGTACGAAGAGGCTGATGCTGTCGGCTACCTCTATTTCCCCTTTTATAATGGTGCGATGAGCAGCGCACAGTGCCGGGCACTTTTGCATGCCTATCAGGATGCCACCAGACAACAGACCAGGGTGATTGCATTAATGGGCGGGGCTGACTTTTGGTCCAATGGGATCCATTTGAACAGGATTGAAGCAGCCAAAAGTGCCGCGGATGAATCATGGGAAAATATCCAGGCTGTGAATGATTTATCGCAAGCTATTATTAATACAGCTTCTCATTTGGTGATTTCAGCGATGCAGGGGAATGCCGGTGCAGGAGGCGTATTTTTAGCCCGAGCTGCAGATGAGGTTTGGGCACATAAACATGTGACACTCAACCCGCACTATAAAGATATGGGGAATCTTTATGGCTCAGAGTATTGGACCTATTTGTTGCCCAGATATTGCGGGGATGATCATGCCAGACACATTACCCAAGCCAGATTGCCGATGGGTGTTGAAGAAGCTAAACATCTGGGGCTTATCAATGCGGTGATAGAAGAGGATAAAATATGCTTTGAGCAGATCATAAGGTCGAAAGCATCAGCTTTAGCTGCTTGTGATGCATGGGAAGGCCTTTTACATAACAAACAACAAACACGTACACGAGATGAACAGAAAAAACCGTTAACGGCTTACAGAGAAGAGGAGCTACTCAGAATGAAGAAAAATTTTTATGGCTTTGATCCAAGCTATCACGTGGCGCGGTATAATTTTGTGTACAAGGTTTGTAAATCCAGGACACCTTTAACACTGGCAAAGCATAGAGATACGGCTTCGTATGCTTTCAGGAAGGCAGCATGAATATGACCACATTACCATCAATACTACTGGTAGATGATGAAGTTCGGGTACTGGAATCATTGCAGCGATTATTGGAGGATGATTTTGAAGTGCATCTGGCTAACTCGCCGGATGAAGCGATGGCAATCCTGGCTGACGAATGGATTCAAATAGTCCTGTCTGATCAACGAATGCCAGGCATGTCGGGTATCGACTTTTTGCAGGAAGTGCGCGAACGGTTTCCGGATGTGATTCGTATGATTGTGTCAGGTTATACCGACTCAGACGATATTATTAAAGCGATCAATGATTCGGGCATTCACCAGTATATCACCAAGCCATGGGATCCGGAGAATCTGCTTCGAATAGTTCACAATGCGGCTAAGCTGTTTGCTTTGCAACGAGAAAATCAGCAACTGTCGGTTGAGTTGAAAATGTTACCGCGCAATGTGGAAGAAGGGCTGGCGGAGATTCGGCAGCGATTGAAAAACAGTTATGACCTGGATGATGGTATCATCCGTTCACCGAAAAGTTGCATGAACAAGGTGTGTGACACGATTCGTCAGGTAGCTACCTTCGATGTGGCGGTATTACTGACGGGAGACTCGGGTACAGGCAAGGAGCTTTCTGCCAGAGCCATTCATTACAATAGTTTGCGATCCGATAAGATGTTTGTGGCTGAGAATTGTGGGGCGTTGCCCGATGAATTGCTGGAGAGTGAACTTTTTGGCTATAAAAAAGGTGCATTTACAGGGGCCGTAACGGATCGTGTGGGTTTGTTCGAGGCTGCCAACGGAGGCACGATTTTTCTCGATGAGGTTGGGGACACAACGCCAGCATTTCAGGTGAAATTACTGCGTGTGTTGCAGGAAGGTGAAATCAGACCGATGGGGACAAATGAACGCAAACAGATCAATGTAAGAGTGCTTGCCGCAACCAATAAAGATCTTGAAGCTGAAGTGCGAGCAGGACGATTCAGAGAGGATCTGTTTTATCGGCTGGCAACGTTTCAAATTCATATTCCCCCTCTGGCTGAACGTCTGGAAGATGTTCCTCTGCTGGCTCGGTCGTTGCTTGAGCAGGCCATGTGTGAGTTGGGTAAGAAGGTGAATGGACTTTGTGATGAAACACTGGCCTGTATGCAATCTTATCACTGGCCGGGCAATGTCCGGGAACTGCAAAATGAAATTAAACGCATGCTGGTGATGGCTCCGGGAGATTGGCTGGGAGCAGAACTTCTTTCACCGCAGGTGTTAAGAGCTGCACCACAGGAGGATGAGGCGGAACTGAACTGGCTGATGGCGCTAAATGGTTCATTAAAAGAACGAATGGATGCACTGGAAGCCAGGATTGTGAATGAATCGATGATTCGAAATCGCTGGAATAAAAGCAAGTCGGCTAAAGAGTTGGGCTTGTCACGTGTGGGCCTCAGGAACAAGCTTGAACGCTATGGGCTGGAAAAAGTAGAAACATTGGAGTTGCCGGATGACGAAGAAAGGCAGGTTGCAGGGGGGTGAAATGACAGAATATGGGAAATCGGCGTGCTCTTGCAGAGATGAGAAGGGTTTCTTTTGGGTTGAACCATAGCCATGCCAATTAACCTTTCCAAGCAGGTTTCAGCGACAACAGATATTGGCCTTGTAGAAGGCAATGAAGCGGTCTGGATGGAGGTCATTCAGAAAATGGATGATGTTTATGCTGATTTGCTGCGTTATCAGGTTGAGCTGGAAGAAAAAAACATGGCCTTGGAAGATGCAGAGAAGTTTATTCGTGGTGTGCAGGCTTCTATGACTGATGTGCTGATTGTATGTGACCTGCAAGGCTGTATTCAACAAAGTAACCGAGCACTGTTTGAATTAAACGGACTGAATGAATCGGAGCTGCTGGGCAGTTCGCTCACGTCGCTGTTTGACAGCGGGGATATCCCGGTTGTCGAAGCAATTATGCATAGCGTGCGGGCCGGTAAATCTGTTGAACATGAGGTGTCAATACAGGCTATTCGTGATGGCAAAGCTCCTCTGGCTGTACGCTGCGCCCCACAGTTTGATCACGAGGGTGTTTTAGTGGGGATGGTGTTGATCGGACGCCCTATTGGGGAATTGCGCCGTGCTTACAATAAGCTAAACCAAACCCATCTGGAATTAAAGCAGGCACAGCAGCATCTGGTGCAGTCTGAGAAAATGGCTTCACTTGGGCGGCTGGTGGCTGGTGTCGCACATGAATTGAATAACCCGATCAGCTTTGTGCATAGCAATATGTATGCGATTAAAAAATATGCTTATCGTCTGCGAGACTATATCGAGGCATTGCACCTTCAGCTGGGAGGTGAGGTTGATCAGGAATTGCGTAAGCGGCTGAAGATTGACCGTATTCTGGATGATATCCCCTCACTGGTGGATGGCGGATTGGAAGGAACAGAACGTGTCAGTGGTATTGTACAGGACTTGCGGCGCTTCTCCACATCTAACCGTGAACAACAGTGTGAATTTGACTTGTTGGAAACGGTGAAGAATGCTGCCGGATGGGTGATGCAGGCGGCCCAACTGCAGGCGAAACTTGAGGTGTCTGGCGGCCATATAATGATCACGAATTATCAGGGTTTTATTCATCAGGTGATTGTGAATTTGGTGCAGAATGCACTTGATGCTATGGAGAATTGTGAAACCCCTAAAATTGATATTAAGTGTCATCAACTGAACCATTCTGCTCAGGTGATCATCAGGGATTATGGTGCAGGAATTTCTGAAAGTGAGATGTTGAAGATTTTTGACCCGTTCTTTACCACCAAGGAAGTTGGAAAAGGAACAGGGCTGGGTTTGTATATCAGTTATGGGCTGATTGTAGAGCAATGCGAAGGCAAAATGGGTGTGGCTAACCATCCGGAGGGTGGAGCAGTATTTACACTGGAGTTTCCACTGTTAACGGGAGGGCAAGATGCATCAACAAACTAATATGCTTTGGTTGCAATCCGGCGGCTGCGGAGGCTGTACACTTTCTATGTTGTGTGCCGAGTCTGCGGATCTCATCAGCAGTTTTGAGGCCGCAAATATTCATGTGTTATGGCATCCGTCGCTGAGTGAAGAGACGGGCGTTGCTGTTGTCGAAATTCTGGAGTCGATTCTCAGTGGTGAAGTGCGGCTGGATATATTATGCCTTGAAGGTTCAGTGATCCGTGGTCCGAACCTTACAGGGAAATTTCATATGCTTGCCGGCACAGGAAAGTCGATGATGCACTGGGTTGAACAATTATCAGCCAAAGCCCGATATGTGGTAGCTGTGGGGACATGTGCCGCATATGGCGGCATCACAGCCGGTGGTGGCAACCCATCGGGTGCGTGTGGTTTGCAATATGATGGTGAGCGACATGGCGGTTTGCTGGGCGAGGCATTTCGGTCTGCTGAGCAGATGCCTGTGATAAATATCGCTGGTTGCCCGACCCATCCAAATTGGGTGACTGAAACACTGGCTCAGATATCGTTTGGGGATTTCAGTGAAGACAGTATGGATATTTTAGGCCGACCCCGCAGTTATGCGGATCAACTGGTTCATCATGGTTGCCCACGTAATGAATATTATGAGTTTAAGGCCAGCGCTGAAAAGCCGGGCGACCTGGGCTGTATGATGGAACATATGGGTTGTGTCGGCACGCAGGCGCATGCCGATTGCAATACGCGATTGTGGAATGGTGAAGGATCATGCCTGCGAGGCGGCTACGCATGTGTCAATTGCACAGCTCCCGGATTTGAAGAGCCCGGCCATCCGTTTACAGAAACGCCAAAGGTGGCGGGTATTCCTGTCGGTTTGCCAACCGATATGCCCAAGGCATGGTTTGTGGCTCTGGCTTCCTTATCGAAAGCGGCAACACCGGATCGTTTAAAACGCAACGCAATATCGGATCACATTAAAATTGTTCCTACGATATACCAAAAGAGGAAAAAATGAGTCGCAAAATTGTAGGTCCCTTTAATCGGGTAGAAGGTGATCTGGAAGTGCAGCTGGATATTCACGATCATGTAGTGGATAAAGCCTGGGTGGTTTCTCCTATGTACAGGGGATTTGAACAGATGTTGCATGGTAAGGTTCCCAATGATGCGATGAGTTATGTACCCAGGATCTGTGGCATCTGTTCGGTTGCCCAGTCGGTTGCGGCGGCTGGAGCGTTGGCTGATGCACAGGGTGTGTCCATGCCCGCCAATGGTGAGTTGGCTGTAAATCTGATTCTGGCCAATGAGAATCTGGCTGACCACCTCACCCATTTTTATATGTTTTTTATGCCCGACTTTGCAAGGCAAACCTATAGCAATGAACCGTGGCATGCCGTGATAGCAGATCGTTTCACTGCCATGAAAGGCAGTGCCGCAAAACAGATGCTGCCAGCCCGTGCGCAATTTATGCATTTGATGGGAATACTGGCTGGTAAATGGCCGCATACGCTGGCGATTCAGCCGGGAGGGGTGACACGGAGTATCAAGGCGGAAGAAAAAATCCGTATTCTGAATATCCTGTATCAGTTTCGCACGTTTCTCGAACAAACATTATTTGGAGATTCTCTGGAACGGGTGGCCAGTCTTGCAAGCGCAGATGCATTGCATACATGGATGCAGGAAGACAAACACCACAACAGTGATTTCGGACTGTTTCTAGGCATTGCCGAGTCCCTTCAGCTTCATACGCTGGGTCGATCAACAGATCGTTTTATGTCTTATGGTGTTTATCCCGCCAACGGCAAGCCTCTGTTTGCAAAAGGGCTGTGGGAAGGAGGCCAGCTTCACAATCTGAATACAAATGCTATTCGGGAAGATGTATCGCATAGCTGGATGAAGAATTATGGCGAAGCAAGGCATCCATTTGAGGGGGAAACACAACCTGACCCTGAGATGAAAGACGGTTATTCATGGTGCAAAGCACCGCGTTTGGATGGACATGTCGTGGAGGTCGGCGCACTGGCTCGTCAGTTGGTGAATGGCCATCCTCTGATTAGGGAGTTGGTTGGCCAGAGTGGTGGAAATGTGCGCAACCGGGTGATTGCTCGCTTGCTGGAGCTGGCTTTGGTGACCATGGAGATGGAAACATGGATCAAGGCTGTTCGGCCAAATGAACCGTTCTGTAATCTTGTGTCTATGCCTGATGAAGCAGAAGGTGTAGGGCTGATGGAAGCTGCGCGTGGCAGTCTTGGGCATTGGCTGAAGGTCAAACATGGCAGGATTCTCAACTATCAAATTATTGCCCCCACAACATGGAATTTTTCGCCTCGGGACTTGCATGAGCAGCCGGGGGCACTTGAGCAGGCCTTGGTTGGTGCAACAATCCGTCCCGGTGAAACAACACCGGTGGCCGTACAGCATATTGTGCGTTCGTTTGACCCTTGCATGGTGTGTACGGTGCATTGATCGAATCGGCTATCAATGGTGTTGAAATTCGCATTCGAGGCGTGGTGCAGGGGGTAGGGTTTCGCCCCTTTATTGCCAATTTGGCACAAGACTATCATTTGCGCGGCAGTGTGTGGAATGATGCTCGGGGCGTAGTAATTCATGTTTGGGGTGCTACAAATGTACTGGATCAGTTTGTGCATGCAATTGGCAGTCAGGCTCCACCGCTGGCAAAGATTCTGGCTGTGGAAGTGATGCCGTTATCGGCACGATGTGATGATACGCTTTTCAGGATTAGCGCGAGCATAGAAGGACAAACCGCTACGGGGGTTGCAGCAGATGCTGCCACCTGCCGAGCATGCCGCGATGAGCTGTTTGATCCGGGCAATCGTCATTACCGTTACCCCTTTACCAACTGCACCCACTGCGGCCCCCGTCTTTCGATTATTCGGGCGGTTCCTTATGATCGCAAGCATACCAGCATGGCACCATTTCAAATGTGTAAGGCATGCCTGGCTGAATATGAAGATCAGGATGATCGCCGCTTTCATGCCCAGCCCAATGCCTGCCCTGACTGTGGTCCGCAAGTTCAATTGTGGGATGCAGAGGGAAATCAGCTGAATACAGATGATGTAATTGCCCTGGCAGCAGAATGGATTCAATCCGGAAAAATAATTGCGATTAAGGGTATAGGCGGGATTCATCTGGCTTGTGATGCCACAAATGAAGTTGTTGTTAGTCGATTGCGTCAGCGTAAACGCCGCTATCACAAGCCATTTGCCTTGATGGGGTATGATATAAAGCAGATTCAGGCGTATGTGCATATGTCAGATCAAGAGAAGGCCTTGCTGGAGAGTGCCGAAGCCCCGGTGGTTGTATTGGCTTCCAGGCTGAATGGCGGTATTGCCGAGAGCGTGGCACCTGCACAGCTGACGTTGGGTTTTATGATGCCCTATTCGCCATTGCATCAACTTCTCCTGCATACATTGAATGTCCCGATTGTGCTGACCTCCGGGAACCTCAGCGATGAACCACAATGCATCGATAACGATGATGCCCGACTGCGTTTGCAGCGTATTGTGGATGGCTATCTATTGCATAATCGAGATATCCTGAACCGGCTGGATGATTCTGTAGTCCGAGTGGTAGCCGGTCAGCGCCGTGTATTGCGCCGTGCACGGGGTTTTGCACCGCATGCGCTTTTGTTGCCTGAATCGTTTGCTCGAGCCGGTTCGATTTTGGCTATGGGCGGGGAGTTAAAAAACACCTTCTGCATACTAACAAACGGGCAGGCCATTATGTCCCAGCATATGGGTGATCTGGAGCATGCCGCTGTACATGATGATTATCGCTATAATCTGAAGCTGTATCGGCAACTATATGATTTCAACCCGAAGGTTATCGCCGTGGATAAGCACCTCGGTTATTTTTCTACCCAATGGGGAAAAAATATAGCTGCCAATGAATCATGTCAGTTGGTAGAAGTGCAACACCACCATGCCCATGTAGCGGCCTGCATGATTGAACACGGCCTGAGCCTGGATAGCAAAGTGCTTGCTGTTGTCCTGGATGGGCTGGGTATGGGCGAAGGTGGTCAACTATGGGGTGGGGAGTTTTTGCTGGCTTCGTACGCATCATCTACGCGTGTCGGTTCCATTCAATCAGTAGCCATGATTGGTGGCGCTAAGGCCATGTATGAGCCGTGGCGCAATACGTATGCGCAACTTCACGCTTGTGGCTGGCCTGAAGTTTTTAGTGACTTTTCTGACCTGGATGCCATTCAGATGCTGGCTGGAAAACCACTGCACACGATTGATCGTATGCTTGAGCGTGGGTTAAACTCCCCCGAAGCATCATCTGCCGGTCGGTTGTTTGATGCAGTGGCAGCAGTTCTGGGGGTCTGCGCAGATTCCACCAGTTTCGAAGGACAGGCGGCGATGCTTCTCGAAGTGTTGGCTATGAATGATTTTACCAACCAGCAGTCATCTGCTTACCCGGTTGATGTTGTCGCGTCAGAAACAGGTTTTCCCGTCCTGACTTGGAAGCCGCTGTGGTATGCATTATTATCTGATTTACAGGCTGGAGTCAGTCGGGAAAAAATCGCTGCGCGATTCCATCATGCTTTAATTCGCTCTGTCTCAGATCTAGCCATACAACTGACGCGAAAGCATTCAGTGCAGCAGGTGGTTTTAAGCGGCGGGGTATTCCAAAATATGTTATTACTTGAGGGGGTGCAGCAAGATATTTCCCAGGCTGGAATAGCAGTGCTTATTGCGGCTGACTACCCTGTCAATGATGGTGGGCTTTCTCTAGGGCAGGCTGCCGTTGCTGCGGCACAATCTCTGGAAACACCTTCCGCACTCATGATGTAAATATTCTTTTCGGTATTGTTTATTTTTAGATACCAAGTAGACAATGGGCGTTGGGTGCACATGTGTAATAGATTGAAATGAAAGCAGAAACCTGCTTGGCGAGCAAATTGCTGATAAATAACGACGGCGAGGGCTAAGGATGGAGGATTAACAGTTATGATGAGTGTATTATTGCTCGGGTTTTTGCTCGGCATTCGACATGCTGTTGAAGCGGATCATGTAGCAGCAGTGGCCTCAATGACGACGCAGTCGAAGTCGCTCGGCGAAGCAATGCGATTGGGGGCGACCTGGGGATTAGGGCATACGCTTACGCTGTTTCTTTTTGGCTCTATCGTGTTGTTCACAAACTCTATTATCCCCGAAAACCTGGCGATGATTCTGGAGTTTGCCGTGGGCATTATGTTGGTTTTGCTAGGCATTGATGTGATTCGTCGAATGAGGCGGCAACGTGTTCACTTCCATCAGCATGGGCACGATGGAGACATTAGACATTTCCATGCTCACTCCCATGCCGGTGAAGGTGAACATGAAAAGTCGACTCATAGCCATAACCATAACAAAACCATATCGCTACGACCATTGCTGGTTGGTATGATGCACGGTATGGCGGGGTCTGCGGCTCTCATTGTTCTGGCGTTGCAAACGGTGGAGTCTACTCTGACTGGCTTGGTTTACATCTTATTGTTTGGTTTTGGTTCGGTAGCTGGCATGGCTGTATTGGCTACGGTTATCATGATTCCGTTACGCCATTCAGCACAGCAATTAACACGTTTTTATAATGGCCTGCAAACGGCTATTGGTTTGGGTACAATATTTCTTGGTTCATATGTCATTTATGAGATTGGCTTTGTCGAAGGCTTGATGATTTAAACAGGGAAAGGAGTTGTTATGTTTGGATTGGGTACAACTGAATTGATTTTAATTTTGGTGATTGTGATGGTTTTATTTGGTGCAAAGAAGTTGCCTGCATTAGGTGAAGGCCTGGCCAGAGGCATAAAAAGTTTTCGTACAAATATTTCAGATGCGAAAGAGACTTTGGAACTATCTGAAAAAAGAGAAAACAAATCTGTTTCATAAGCACATTCGATGCCTGACATAGGTTTTGTAGAGATGATTATTGTTGGCATTGTTGCCTTTTTGGTGCTTGGCCCAGATCGGTTGCCCGATTTTTTTGCTCAAATTGCTCGTTTCGTTGGGCAGTTGAGGGCATGGGTTTTTGACTTAAAACATCAATTTGATGAAGAAACGAAACAGGTAACTCAACCGGTTGAATATATTAAGCAGGAAGTTAATGCTTCAGTAAAAGAAGTAAAATCTGATTTATCTCGTCGGGTTGAAAACAGTTGAGTGATGAATCCATAAGCGCGTCACCTCTGCTTGCGCACCTGCGGGAGTTGAAGAAGCGTCTGACTATTGCAGTGCTTGTATATGCGCTGGGCGTAGCTGTCTTGATGAATTTCTCCGAGATCGTGTTTGAGTTTATGTCAGCCCCTATGCGGGCCTCATTGCCAGCAGATACTCCTCTGGTCTTTCTTAATGCTCCGGATGTTTTCTTTACTTACTTGAAGATAGCGCTTGTTTTAAGCCTTTTTGCGACTGCGCCGGTGACTTTTTATCAATTTTGGGCTTTCATTGCGCCTGGCCTGTATAAACATGAACGAAAAGCGTTTCTTGGTTATTTTCTGGCTAGCCTGCTGCTGCTGGTTGCAGGTGCGGCCTTTTCATTTTATATTGTATTTCCTTTGATATTTGAGTTTTTTCTTGGTTTTGCAACCGATCAAATTCAGGCCATGCCGGCAGTCAAAGAGTATTTGACTCTGGTCTTGAAGCTGCTGTTTGCATTCGGACTCAGTTTTCAAATTCCCATTGTGATTATGTTGCTGGTTCGCATGGGTTTGACCGATACGGAGTCCCTGGTTGCCAAACGACGCTATGTCATTGTCTGGGCCTTCATTTCTGCTGCTATTTTAACTCCGCCAGATATTATTTCCCAAGCATTGCTTGCTCTGCCGATGATGTTTCTTTACGAGATAGGGTTGCTGTTATCGCGTTACGCGTATGAGAAAGGCGAGGTTGTCTCGACGACTTGAGTTGCTCACAACTTCAGGTATGTGCTCGCTATTTTTTCGAGCCAGTAAATCCAGCCGCCATCATTATGGATTACCCTGTACTGCGATCCAAAATGGGAATTGATCGACAGCAATTTTCTTTTCAATTTCCATCGTCGAAGCATTGATAACAGCTACTACATTATCTTTGCTTACGGTGACATAAATCCAACGGCTATCCTTACTTGCACGCACACCATGAGGGCCTTTGCCGACTTCGATATTGCGCACTTTAAATGAATCGGTATCAATCACTGAAACATAAGTATCACCAATCGCACCTGTCACCACATAATGACCATTAGGGCTTACATCAATACCGGCATGACCATTGCCCACATTGAATATTTTTTCCGTTTTTCCTGTTTTTAAATTCACGACTGCAACATGTTTCACAATATCACGGACATAAGCTGTTTTCTCA
>CAYUBK010000031.1:0-16881 GCA_964442955.1 uncultured Zetaproteobacteria bacterium
AATCGGGAATGTGTGCAGGGCTGTTAAAACCACCCTTTAATCAGCGCTTCCCTAATGGGCGTAACAATTTTTTTCTGTAGCCGTGAGGCAAGCAGTAAGCCCAGCAACAGGCAGGATGCCATTACAATCACAACCGTAACCAAGCCGCCATTGCGAACCTCTTTCAGGTGATCCAGTCGCGATTCCAGATAGACGATGCCAACTACGTCGCCTTTATGTTCAACAACCCGATAGAGTTGCAGACGCCCATTCTCAAAACGAATGTTTTGCTGCGATTGGAATACTGCCCTGGCTACCGCTGCTGAACTCCCTTCGGCCACATAAGTAAACAGTGTCGAACCGTCCGGCTTGAATAGTTTCACTATCGATATATCGGAATCAAACTGGATGTTCGATAACAGTTCGGTAGCCATGCGCCGGTCGTTAAACATAAGCGCCGGGCGCGCTGCTGCCCCGATCATATCACCTTCAACCGTAAGCATGCGCACCGCTTCCTCTTCATGCAGCACCTGGTTATATGCGATCCAGATGCCGCCCATAATCAGTACAGTGAGCGATAGTATGATCATCAGAAACAGCTGTAGCTGGCGCTGAATCGTGGTAGAAGTGTTTCTACTCATGTTCTCTCCCAATGGTTTCACCGAGTTGCAACAATTGCGCACTGATATACAGGCCCGCTCGACGAACTGCCTGAATATTGACGATAAAAGTGAGTTTTTTGCTTTCATATCGCATTTCGATCATGCCACCATGCCTGGCGAAACCGGGGACATCTGAAATAGTCAGAACCGGGCGTCGGTCGAACATCGCCAGCAAACGCCTGTAATCGTCGGATGATTTTCCGATAAAAATAGCGCTAGCCTGGCGTAAACACGTATCATTTGAACAGGTATCGACATGCAATGCAATGCGCTTCGCAACCGGTTCACCTGTAATTGCTTGTAGCACGGAGCCGACTTGATTGGCATCAACCACTTTCAGGTTGATTCCCTGCTCTGTTTCGGAATCAGGCCAGTCGGTAAAACGAATGAAGTTAAAAATATAGGCTGCTTTCATATCATGAATACCAGCCTTTAGAGATTCCCCTGCGTAAATCGCAACACTTCCAGCAATCAAATGAAGCAGGCCGGCTAACAGGCAACCACAAAGCAGTACAAGACTACGGCGCATCAGCACTCAAAAGGGCAGTTGAATATACGGCACGCAGTCATGCCGCTTACAATAGCAGAAAGCTGCGTGACTGCTGACAGAAACAGCGAATGGCCGTTGAGATAAACTGTCATCTCAAGCATAAATCATCGCTTTTCTAGAAAAGGGTACGGACAGGAATTCCTTGCGATGCCAGGTGAGATTTGGCTTCCTGGATGGTAAAGGTGCCGAAATGGAAAATCGAAGCGGCCAATACGGCATTGGCTTTGCCTTCTTGCAAACCCGCGGCCAAATGCTCCAGCGTACCAACACCGCCGGATGCCACCACATTGGCCGTGACTGCATCGGATACGGCGCGGGTAAGCGGAATATCGTATCCATCCTTGGTACCATCGGCATCCATGCTGGTCAGCAGAATCTCTCCGGCCCCGTAATCGGACATACGCTTGGCCCAGTCCACCGCATTCAACCCTGTTGGCTTCCTGCCGCCATGCGTGAAACATTCCCAGTGATCATCGACAGCCTTGGCATCGACAGCTACCACAATCGTAGACGAGCCAAAACGCTCTGCCGCATCTTTCACCAGTTCCGGCGTGAAAATTGCCGCAGTATTGATGGATACCTTATCCGCCCCGGCATGCAGAAGATTCTCAATATCAGCCAGCGCCTTAACGCCACCGCCAACAGTCAGTGGCATAAACACATGTTCGGCCACTTCGGTGACCATGTGATACAGCGTATCGCGGCTCTCATGGCTGGCACGGATATCGAGAAAGGTCAGCTCATCGGCTCCTTGCTCGTCATATTTGATGGCTGCCTCTACCGGGTCGCCGGCATCAATGATATCGACAAATTGCACGCCCTTGACCACGCGTCCGTGCGCCACATCGAGGCAGGGGATAATGCGTTTAGATAACACTACGATGAACCATCAGATGAACGGATAGTCATTTCAACGCAGCCATGGCTTTTGCAAAATCGAGCGAGCCTTCATAAATGGCACGACCGGTAATCGCACCGCATATGCCGGTATTGGCATGCGTGGCACAGGCTTTGACATCGGCCAATCGCGCTACACCGCCGGACACAATCACCGGAATGGAAATAGCACGAGCCAGGTTGACCGTCTCTTCGATATTGGGGCCGGTGAGCATGCCGTCGCGCGCAATATCGGTATAGATAATGGCGGCTACGCCAGCATTTTCAAACTGATGCGCCAAATCCACGGCGCGCACATCGGTCACATCATCCCAGCCATGCACAGCCACCATACCGGCCTTCGCATCAATGCCTACACAAACCTGCCCCGGAAATGCACGGCAGGCTTCAGTCACCATGACGGGATCGGAAATCGCAATAGAACCAAGAATCACACGCTGCACACCCAGGTTCAGCGTACCCTCGATCATCGACAAATCACGCAGTCCACCGCCAAGTTGGACGGGAATCTTCATTTCAGCACAAATTGCCCGAATAGCTTCGCGGTTGGCTGGCTTGCCGGCAAAGGCACCATCCAGATCGACAACATGCAATCGCTTTGCACCAAGCGACTGCCAGTGCGCCGCCATCGCTGCCGGATCATCGCCATAATCGGTCGCATCATCCATGCGCCCCTGTTTGAGGCGGACACAGTGGCCGCCTTTCAGATCAATCGCGGGGATCAGTTCAAATGTATTTACGGTTGCCATTGCAGAAATGCCTCCAGCAGCGCTAATCCTGCACGCTGTGATTTTTCGGGGTGGAATTGAACCGCTACGATATTATCACGCCCGATAGCGGCGGCGAAAGGAAAATCACCATAAGAACAAGCCGCCAACAAATGTTCAGGGTTCTCAGGCATACAGTAGAAGGAGTGCACATAGTAAACCTGTTGGTCAGCCAGTGGTGCCAGCACCGGATGCGGTGTTTTTTCTGATGAAAATACCACATCATTCCAGCCCATGTGCGGAATCTTGAAACCGCGTTCGGAATGCTGTTCGGGGAATGGTTTGACTGCGCCGGGAATCAGGCCCAGTCCGGGATATCGACCGAATTCATACGATACATCCATCAATACCTGCATGCCGAGGCAGATGCCAAGAAACGGCGTGCCGGAAGCCAACACATCTTTCAGCGCCGCATCCATACCGGTATCTTTCAGCGCGCCGATGCAATCACGGAACGCACCGACGCCGGGCAATACGATGCGGTCATAGCTGTTTAATTTCTCGGCATCGCTGACCAGTTCAACCGAACCCCCGACTTTCTCCAAAGCCTTGGCCACCGAATGCAGGTTCCCCATGCCATAGTTGATTAATCCTATCATATGCAAATATTCACCACGACGTCACAGAGCCACAAAGAAAACCTATTCAAACTCTTTGTGCCTTTGCGTCTTTGTGATTACAACGCTCCCTTGGTTGATGGAATCCCGCTTTGACGCGGGTCGGATGCGGCCGCCATGCGCAGGGCGCGACCGAATGCCTTGAATACGGTTTCGATGATGTGGTGGTTATTGCCGCCGCGCAGGGCATCGATATGCAGGGTGATGTGTCCGTGATTGCTCACTGCCTGGAAGAATTCTTTGAACAGATCAATATCGAATCCGCCTACCGTTTCCTTGGGGAAATCAATATGATATTCCAGACCGGGACGACCGGAAAAATCGAGCACGACGCGTGATAACGCTTCATCCAACGGCACATAGGCATGGCCGTAGCGCACAATACCCGCCTTGTCGCCAATGGCCTCACACAGCGCTTCGCCGAGGCAGATACCAATATCTTCCACTGTGTGGTGATCATCAATCTCGCGGTCGCCGGTCGCGGCAACGCTCAGGTCAACCAGGCCGTGGCGGGCAATCTGCTCCAGCATGTGATCAAGAAACGGAATCGATGAATTCAGATCAGCCTGACCTGTGCCATCCAGATCAAGGCTCAGTTTGATGGATGTCTCTTTGGTGCTGCGTTCAATGTTTGCTGTTCGATGTTGTATCTCAGGACTCATATCAGAATCTCCCCCAGTGCTTTTAGCACTGCATCATTTTCCGCTTTGTTGCCAATCGTGATGCGCAGACAGTTGGCAAGCAAGCCGCGTGCGCTGTTCATGTTCTTGATCAGAATGCCGTGCCGCTTCAAGTCCTCGAACACTGCATCGGCATCAGGTACGCGCAGCAGGATAAAATTGGTTTGCGATGGGAAAGCGGTCACTACATTTATAGCGGATAGTGCTGCCATTACCCGTTCGCGCTCTTCCTTGATCTCGGCGGCCTGCTGTTCGAATACGTCAAAATGATCCAGCAGGAATGAGGCAGAGCCTTGCGTCAGCGCATTGATATTATAGGGCATTCGCACCTTGTTCATCTGTGCAATTTGTTCGGCTTCACCGATCAGGTAACCCAGTCGCAAACCGGCCCAGCCCAGTTTGGAAAAGGTGCGTAATATCATTACATTTTTGGCAAGCAGGTGGGTATGTGTGCGCTCTGAAAATGGGCCGTAGGCTTCATCAATGACCAGTAGACCATTAAAGCCCTCAGCAATTTTGCGAATCGTTGCTTCCGGCCACAGATTACCGGTTGGATTATTCGGACAGGCCAGAAATGCGACTTCCGCCTTCTCACGGGCGCAAACCTGCAGGAATTGATCGGCATCCAGATGAAAATCAACAGACAGAGGAACCGAAGCCACTGGCCGTTTTAACCAATGCGAAATCAGATCATACATCACAAATGTCGGCGCAGGCACCACACAGGCGCCAGCGCAAACGGTAAGCAGAACCATCTGAATAATTTCATCGGAGCCATTACCCAGCAAAATCTGATCTGCATTGACGCCGGCATGGGCGGCAATCTGCCTGCGCAGTTGTGCCATATCAGCGTCCGGATAACGGTTGATCTCGACTTTCGCCAGCACTTCGCGCCATTGGTCGCGCAAGTCATCAGGCAGGGAAAATGGGTTCTCCATGGCATCGAGTTTAATCATGCCGGAACTGTCCGGCACATGGTAGGCACTCAACGCCTTGATATCACTACGGATCATAGCTTGTCTTTCAGGCGCAGTTCCAGCGTCAGCGCGTGCGCCTGCAAACCTTCGCGATGCGCCAGATGGGCGGCGGCTGGGCCGATCTTCTCGACTGCTGCGCGGGTGGCTCGAATCAGGCTGCTGCGTTTCTGGAAATCATAAACACCAAGCGGGCTGGAGAATCGCGCCGTGCGATTGGTCGGCAGGACGTGATTTGGGCCAGCGATATAATCGCCCAGCGCCTCCGGTACAAAATGGCCGATAAAAATCGCCCCGGCATGCTTGATGGCCGGTAATATGTCATCCGGATTTTCCAGCGCCAGTTCCAAGTGCTCGGGGGCGATGATATTGACCACTTCCGCCGCCTCATCCCAGTCCTGCACATGAATTAGCGCACCGTGTGTTTCGACCGAAGCACGCGCAATCGCAGCGCGCGGCAATACTGCCAGATGCGCTTCAATGGCCTCTGCGGCCTGAGCCAGTAAATGTTTATCAGTGGAAATAAGAATACTTTGTGCCGCCTCATCATGCTCGGCCTGCGACAAGAAATCCGCTGCAATCCAGGCCGGATTGCCGGTATCCGCCACCACCACGATTTCAGACGGGCCGGCAATCATATCAATGCCGCAAGTGCCGAACACCTGACGTTTCGCAGCCGCCACAAACTTATTACCCGGCCCGACAATTTTATCGACAGCAGGGATGGTTTCAGTGCCATAAGCCAGCGCCGCCACCGCTTGCGCACCACCAACGGCAAAGCCGCGCTGCACACCGGATACGTGCGCAGCCGCCAGAACCAGTTCATTGATTTCACCGCCCGGCGTCGGCACCACCATGACGATTTCTTCCACCCCGGCCACGTTGGCAGGCACGGCGTTCATCAACACGGATGACGGATATGCAGCCTTGCCACCGGGCACATACAAACCGACCCGATCCAGCGGCGTAATACGCTGCCCCAGCGTCATACCGATTCCATCGGTATATTCCCAATCTTCCTGTTTCTGGTGTTCGTGATAAGCGCGGATGCGATCCACTGCCAACTGTAGCGCTTCTCGATCCATGTCCGACACATTGTTCCAGGCATCCAGCATACGCTCGGGCGTAATTTCGATAGAGTCGCCGGTACAGGCCCAGCCGTCAAAACGCTCGGTATATTGACACAGGGCTGCATTGCCGCGCATTTTTACATCGGCAAGAATGCCAGCCACCAGACTTTGCACATCATCGCCAGTATCGGCCTCGCGCGACAGCAACGCATCGAGATGCTCGGAAAATCTAGCCTCTTGTGAATCCAGTCGAAGAATTTTACTCATGTTTGTATCCTACTCTATTTATAATCGTTCTTTTCGACTGCCTGACGCAGCCCTTCAACAATCGCCTGAATCTGTTCTCTGCGCGTAGCGAAGCTGGCTGGATTGGCAATCAGACGACTTGAAATATCGCACAGTGTCGTCTCTTCTATCAAGCCATTGGCGCGCAAAGTGCCGCCGGTTTCGACCAGATCAACAATGCGTTCGGCCATACCCACCAACGGCGCCAGTTCCATCGAACCGTACAAATGAATAATCTCAGCCTGTACACCCTGCGACAAAAAATATTCCGTTGCCAGATGATCATATTTGGTCGCCACCCGGATCCGGCTACCCCGCTCCGGCGCACCGGCATTGACCAGCGCTTCCGGCCCGCATACGCACAGACGGCAGCGGCCAATATTCAAGTTCAACGGCTCATACACATGCGGTCGATATTCCAGCAATGAATCACGCCCGGCAATACCCAGATCGGCAGCACCCTGTTCTACATAGGTGCAGACATCAGCAGCGCGAATAATCAGAAAACGTACGTCCTGCCCGTTAAAATCACCGCCCACCATCAGTTTGCGCGTTTTCTGCACATCTTCAGCAGGCCTCAGGCCGGCAGCAGCCAATAGTGGCAGCGTCTGCTCCAAAATACGGCCTTTCGATAAAGCAATCGTTAACGGTCTCGAATCATGCATTGAAGCGTGCCCCCTGCATCCAGTTTTCACTAACGCTATGACGCTCAATGCGCGCGCCCAGCTTACCCAGTTTTTCTTCTATGCGCTCATAACCACGATCAATATGATAGACTCGCGATACAGCCGTTTCACCTTCCGCCGCAAGACCCGCCAGCACCAGCGATGCCGAAGCTCGCAGGTCTGTCGCCATCACCGGCGCACCGGAAATGCGCTCTTGCCCGTGCACCACCGCCGTATTGCCATCCAGACTGATATCCGCGCCCATGCGCGCCAGTTCCTGCACATGCATAAAGCGATTCTCAAAAATTGTTTCGCGAATCACGCTGGAACCCTCCGCCAGCGTCATCATGGCCATAAACTGCGCCTGCAAATCGGTCGGGAAACCCGGATGCGGCAGGGTATGGATATCCACCGCCTTTAATCGTCCATTCGCCTTGCAGCGTATAAAATTCGCACCCGTTTCAACCAGTGCGCCGGTATCCTTCACACGTGCCAAAAATGCTTCAAGGGTATTCGCCTCAACACCGGTCACCGTGACATCACCGCCGGTAATCAGTCCGGCAGCCAGATAGGTAGCCGTTTCAATGCGATCGGCTATGGTGATCATTTCACCCCCGTCAAGGCGCTCCACGCCCTGAATGGTAATCCGGTTACTGCCATCGCCTTCAATATCAGCGCCGAGATTACGAAGTGAATCTGCCAGATTGACAATCTCCGGTTCTCTGGCTGCGTTATCGAGAATGGTAATACCTTTGGCCAATACCGCTGCCATCATCAGATTCTCGGTGCCAGTCACAGTAACCTGATCAAACACGATATGGGCCCCGTTAAGCCCGCCATCCACATGCGCAACGATATCGCCCTGCTCCACTTCAATGGTGGCACCCATCGCCGTCAAACCTTTCAAATGCATATCAATCGGACGCGCACCAATAGCACAACCACCGGGCAGACTCACCTTGGCCCGGCCAAAGCGAGCCAGTAACGGCCCCAGCACCAACGAAGATGCACGCATGGTTTTAACCAATTCATATGGAGCTTCCGATTTATCGGCTGGCCTGGTATCGACGTGCAGACAGTGCTGATCATCGTATTCGACATCCGCACCCTGCCATGCCAGTAACGTCATCATGGTGGAGATATCCCGTAAATGCGGAATGCGACGGTAAACCACCGGACCATCGACCAGAATGGCCGCAGCCAGCAACGGCAACGCCGCATTTTTCGCACCACTGGCTTCGATGCTGCCTGATAATGGCACGCCGCCCTGAATGATAATTTTATCCATATCCACCTTGCCACTATGTTACAAAATAAGGCCGCGAACGCTAACGGTTGAATGCTGAGCAAACAATGCCTGTGACCCGGCAGGATTGCTCCAGGATTGCGATGCTGACAGCAGTTCAGTAGTGGCTATGATTGCGAACCATGTCCGTTTACACTGAACTCACCCAACCGCAAATTGAGCATATTCTGAGCGACTATTCACTGGGGTCACTGGCTGAATTTGAAGGCATTGCCGCCGGCATCGAAAACAGTAATTTCTTCATCGATGTCAAAACCGGCAGCCAGACAACGCGCTATGTGCTGACCATTTTTGAACGCATGGAAGCGGAGGAGTTGCCGTATTTTATGCACCTGATGAAATATCTGGCGGCAAACGGGCTTTCCTGCCCGGATGTTATGGCGCGCCGCGATGGCGCATTGTTGTTTGAGTGTGAGGGTAAACAGGGCTGTATTGTGTCCTGCCTGGCGGGTAAAACACTGGATAATCTGACTGAATCACAGTTGTTTACGTCCGGGAAATCGTTGGCGCAATTGCATCTGGCCGGCTCAGGTTTCGATCAACATCGTAGTAATCCGACCGGAGCAGGTTGGCTGGCTGAGAAAATAAATGCCGTACTGGAACCCACCGCAGCACGGTATGGACAGGAAGCGGCCGACCTGTTGTCCGGTGAACTGGCGTTCCAGTCTTCCTGTGCCTTCGATTTATTGCCGTGCGGCGTGATTCACGGCGATTTATTTGTTGATAATATCCTGTTTGAAGGCGATCAGGTATCGGGCATTATTGATTTCTATTATGCGCATGATGCTGCACTGGCTATGGATATCGCCATCTCGATCAATGCACAGGCCGTGATACTTTCGGGTGATGATCAATCCCGCATCAATGCATTTCTGGCAGGCTACGAGTCCACGCGCTCATTGCAGAAAGATGAGCATGAAGCCCTGCCATTATTGCTCAGGCTGGCTGCACTGCGTTTCTGGGTATCGCGTTTATATGATGCGCTGTTCCCGCGCGGAGGCGCAATGACGCAAACCAAAGACCCCGAAGAATATCGTCAAAAATTACTACTTCATCGAGGTGTATGATAACCCATAGCCCCGAATGCTTGCTTGCCCCGTGAAAGATTGATTGAAGGCGGTTACCATGCGCCGACTTTTGAATGTATGCGGAGCGTGATGTGAAACAGGCACTGGAACAGGCACTCAGTACAGCACTGGAAAAATTGCTGGCAGATCATCCGGGGGCGCAAGCACCGCAGGTGATCCTGAACCGCCCCAAACAGAAAGAACATGGCGATTATGCCGCCAATGTGGCGATGCCGCTGGCGCGCGTGCTGAAGCAGAGCCCGCAGCAGATCGCAGCGCGTATTCTTGAAATCGTCCAGTGGCCCGAAGCGGTTGAGGGGGCGGAGATTGCCGGCCCAGGTTTTATCAACATCCGTTTACAGCAGGCCAGCGAGGCGGTGGCGCTAAAAAACATTATCAAGGCCGGCGAACAATACGGCCGGGTGTCCCAGTCCGGCGAATCGGAAAAAATCAACTTGGAATTCGTTTCGGCCAATCCGACCGGTCCGATGCATGTCGGTCACGGACGCGGCGCAGTGGTCGGCGATGCGCTGGCCAATGTCTTGAGTGCAGTTGGTCACGATGTACAACGCGAATATTATATCAATGATGCCGGTGCGCAGATTGGTGTACTGGCAAACAGCGTCTGGTTGAGAATGCGGGAACTGGAGGGGGAAACGATTTCGTTTCCGGAATCGGCCTACCCCGGTGATTATATTGTGGAAATTGCCCGCGATATATTGGCATCCAACGATTATCAAACGCTGTTGGCCATGCATGCAAGTGAACGTGAAAAATTAATTGGGCAGCTGGCCATTGATGGCAATATGGCCATGATCCGTGCTGACCTGGACGCCATCGGCATTGGGTTCGATATCTATTTCTCAGAACAGGGCTTGCACAGCAGCGGTAGCGTTACCGAACTGATCAAGCGATTACAGGCTGATGGCGTGGTTTATACGGGCACCTTGCCGCCACCCAAAGGCAAGGAAATATCTGATTACAAGCCGGTAGAACAATTATTATTCCGCACCACCGATTTCGGTGATGATGTAGACCGCCCGCTGGCCAAGCAGGATGGTACGGCCACTTATTTTGCCGCCGATATTGCCTACCATTTTGACAAACACCAGCGCGGTTTTAGCCGCATGATAGATATCTGGGGCGCCGATCACGGCGGCTATGTCGCCCGTGTGCAGGCGGCCATGAAGGCACTGATCCAGACAGAAGCGCAGCCGGATGTGTTGCTCGTTCAGATGGTCAACCTGACCCGCGATGGCAAGCCGGTAAAAATGTCCAAACGGGCCGGTACATTTGTGACTCTGCGCGAAGTGGTCGATGAAGTCGGTTCCGATGCCGTGCGTTTTAATTTCATGACCCGCCGGGTGGAGAGCCAGCTGGATTTCGATCTGGAAGCAGCCAAAAAACAGAACGACGAGAATCCGGTCTATTATGTTCAATACGCCCATGCGCGCATTGCCGCGATTTTGCGTAAGGCAGCTGAAGAGGGTGTTGCGATTGCCAATGCCGATGATGTGAACGTATCGGTATTGACCTCGCATGAAGAACAGCGCCTGATCGCGCATATGCTGGCTTATCCGGATATGCTCAAGAAAGCAGCCAGTCAGCTGGAAGCCTATCGGGTGGCAACCTATGTGATGCGATTAGCGGCTGACTTTCACAGTTTTTACCACAAACACAAAGTGGTCACCGGGGATGCCGGCCTGACTGATGCACGGATTGTACTGATCAGAGCGGTCGCTCAGGTGATCAGCAATGCATTATCGATTCTGGGCGTATCTGCACCGGAGCGCATGTGATGAATTGTTTTTCTGCTATAATCAAACGAGAGCAGGAGTAGCCCATGGCGAAGCAGGATTTTGCACAAGTGAAGGCGAGCACACATGCCGAGTCCGGATCGAGTTCGGGTTCGATGCTGAATGCGATTGGTATTGTCGCGATTGCAGGGCTGTGTTTTAGCGGCGGCTACTGGCTGGGTACAGGTGATATCAAGCAGACCGGCAACAAAACCGATGCAGATGTGATTGAAGCAAAACTGGCGGCGCAGGTAGCCGAAAACAGGTTATTGCAGGCAAAAAATGAAACATTGCAGGATTTGGCCGCACAGTGGAAAATGAAAGCTGAACAGGATGCGCATACCAAAGTGGGCGAACTGACGTTTTATAAGGAACTGCCCAAACAGTCGGTAACGCCTGCACCTGTGCCCGATGTGCCTAAAGCCGCCATTCATGTGAAGCCACAACAGGCTAAGAAGCCGGCAGGTGAGCAACAGGTTGCGGCAGTAACAGCAGCGATTGAACCGCCAACCCATGGCACTGCAAATGCCGCCCCGACACCAGCTCAGCAGTATCCAGGTACCAGCTATCGAATCCAACTGGCCTCATTTCGCACCGAAGCCGATGCCATGACGATGCGCGGGAAACTGGAACATGCAGGCTTTCTCACGCAGGTTCAGATGGTGGATCTGAGCGATAAAGGCCAATGGTACAGGCTTTATGCAGGACCTTATGATTCCAGAACAGCGGCTGAAACAGCCCAGCAGAAAATTGATGCAACACTGAAGTTAAAAGGCTTTTTGAAACGTGTCCGGTGAAGAGAGGGCAGAAAGACGTCAGCTCTGGTTACAACAGCAATTTGGAAGTACATTTGAAATAAAGCCATTGGCTGGCGATGCCTCATTCCGACGCTATTTCAGAGTAAAAACAGCCGATACACAGTTTGTGCTGATGGATGCGCCGCCTCCGCATGAGGATGTGCGCCCCTTTCTGGCTGTGCGCAACTGGTTTGAACAAGCCGGGTTGCGCGTATCACAGCTTGAAGCGGAAGATCAACAACAGGGCTTTCTGCTGCTGGAAGATTTAGGCGATGAGACATGGGCAACATATCGAGCATCCGGCGGTGATATGCAGCCGCTGTTTGATGATGCCCTGCGCCAGTTAAACCTGTTGCAGGCATCAACCCCGCCCGTTGAACTGCCGCTGTTTGATGTGGCCCGCATGCAGCGTGAATGCGATTTGTATCTGGACTGGTACCTGCCTCGCGTGGCAGCCATGACGCCGAACGCGAATGAGCGCGAATCATTTTATGCCGCCCTGAGCGGTGTCCTGAATCGACTGGCAGCATTGCCGCGCGTGCCGGTTCATCTGGATTATCACAGCCGCAACCTGATGTTACCTGCGAGTTCATGTTCGCTGGGGCAAATCGATTATCAGGATGCTGTCATGGGGCCTGTCACTTATGACCTGGCTTCACTGCTGTACGATTGTTATCAGGATTATCCGGAACAAGAACGCCGACACTGGAGCCGGATATTTTTTGAGGCCTTGCCTGAACGCCTGGCTGAAGCGTTTAGCGATTTCGACGACTGGCATTACGCCTTACGTATGACTGCGCTACAGCGCCACATCAAAGCCATCGGCATCTTTGCCCGGCTGGCTTACCGCGATGGAAAAACGCAATTCCTCGATGAAATTCCGCTGACCAGAAAGCATCTGCATGACGAGATGCGGGCGCTGGATATCACAGATCGGACATTGCCTTTACTATGGATACTCTGAAAAACTCAGAGTACCCGTGTGACCCATGGACAGGTCGCCAAAACCAAACACGTAAGTGCTTGGTTTTGTAAGCCTTAGTGCAGGCGAATCACGACCAGTTCAATCACATTATCTCTGTACTCTTCCCAAATCTGGCGGGTTTCCGGATGCCCCAACGGATTGAGCTTTAGTTCAAGCTGGCGCAAACACTGGAAATCATGACGTCGGGGAAACAGGCGCATGATCGGATTAGGGCGCAATGCCTTGCCCACGATGGATGGGTCGATGCGGAAACCCAGCCAGATCATATTCTGCTCCAGCAGGCTGGCAAACAAAGTCGTTGCATCCATTGCCGTTAGCTCGGATAGACTATGATCGGACATGCTGATGGTATCGAGTTTTAACGGCACACTTTCATTACTGCTATCGCTCATCAGGCTGTCCAGCAAATAGCGTAGCGAGCGATGCATATCATACACTTGTGGCGAATTGGCGTGATACATCAAATAGGAAGCGTGGGCAACATAAGCGCCATAGAATTCAGTTGGCACAACCACATTGACCTCCATATCAAGCGGAAAACGATCCAGCTCATGTTGCAGCATGCGCGCCTGTTTGCGCGTATCCACAATAGCAAACAACTGCGGATGATTACCTTCTTCTTCAGCCAGCGAAAAAGTATGGGATAATACCGATGCCACCATAGCATGCGGCTTGCGCAGGATATGAGCCGGGCGGGAGACGACCACCTTTTCAGCCTTGCCAACATGCTCGCGCAAGGCCTCCATATTGGAAAAATCCCAGCGCTTCATCTGAATATTGATGCGCGCTGCTGCACCGGGCATTTCTTCGATACGACGCTTCACATAATTCACGCTATCGGCATGTTCCGCTTCGTCCAGATCATTGAGGATGGTGACATCAATCTGCTGATAGGAGTCCAGCAAGCGCTTGAGCATCAACGGCAAGGCGCCCACCCAGCCGATCACCAGTAATTTTACCTGTTGATGCTGTTCGCTAATGCATGCCTGCCAGTCTACCGGCCGGGTCTCAGGCATAGCGAGCGTCTCAGCATTCATGCAGTAGTCGAATTCGCCGTACAGGGTGGGATTATCCACAGCCAGCCCGATCAATGCGGTCACCTGAATATCTTCGCTCAATGCATTCAGGGGATGCACCTTCAATGCATCATCGGCAACAGCAATCAAAATGACACCCTGCCGGAAACAGCGTACCATCATTTCGGATACGGATGCACTGCGATCCTGATCAGCAAAATACCAGCCATCCGCCTGATGCATCATACGGCCTTTCCACCCCACCACCTGCATCGCCGATTCATCTTCGCGTTCCGGCACCATCAAGCGCGACATCAGCTGATCAAAATCCTGATAAACCAACACATTGCGAATCAGGTTAGCGCGCATATCCGGCTCGCTCATCATCACTGTGGGCTTGTTGTAGTAATCGATTTTATCCCAGCCAATTTGCAGCATATGTCGATAAGATTTCAATCTTGGCTGTACCATGCCCATCACCGTATAGCTGACCGGAATATCCGCATTGGCCTGACGAATCGCCATAAGTGAAAACATATTTTGAGACAACTCTTCCGCTGCCGACAGCGACTCTTCTGTGCAAACCAGCGCCTGTCGGGCAGAGCCCAGATTCACGCGCCGCATCGAATCGGCATCTTCGGTATCACCCCAACGAAAGGTCACCCAGCTTTCCAATTCTTCGGGGCGTTTATCCTGTTCGCTGAGGAATACCAGTTTCAGACGAGAAAAATTCTGTTCCGATAACAATTTCAGTTTTTCTATAATAAAGGGCGAGGCGCTGTTCCAGCCGATCATCACCATATGGTTGGCCATCATCAACTTTTCATTACGCAGCTTGGCCATCAGGCCGGAGATGATGCTAGAGCCGATTCCAATGAAAAATGCCAGAACAAACATGCCGAGTACGACGCTGATCACAGAGAACAGTGCCAGATTATCATCACCCAGCGGGTCGGTAACCAGGTTGCCGGCTGCCATCAGGGTGCGGAATGAAAACCAGATTTCAACGAACAAATTATGATCGGTCGGTGAGATCAACCCATCCTGATTAAAGTCGAAATGTTCCATCGTAAAGTGGCCAATGCCGCCGCCGGCAATCGATAACATGGCCAGTAACAGAATCACCAGAATGATTTCCTGAGAATAATCGCCTTCTCTGAATACCTTAACCAGATTGCGTAAAATTACCATCCAGGGCCTGAGCAATCTCACCAGCCTTAACGCTCTGAGCGCATTACCATAGGGGATATTGGTCAGGCCGGGCACCATCACCACCGTGGCAATCACATCGACCCACCAGAAGAACCACTCGCCAATTCGTTCGCGGCGGCTGCTAAATACCATATTTTTAAGCAACACAAAGCGAATCATGATTTCAACAGCAAAGTAGATAATAATACCCCACAGGAATTGCCCTTCTACAAAGAAAGAGAGCATCACAATCAGCGAAATAAACATACCGTAACCGGGTGAGAACATCAGACTCTGCATATCGATATAGCGGAACAGGCGTAGCGCTCTGAGCAAATACAAGGCGCGCAGAAAACGAGCGGCAGCGCCTTCATCACCGAGGGGCGCCAACATATCCAGCGCGCCAGCCAATAGTGAAATCAGGGCAATGAAATCAAAAAACAGAAACAGCATATCGAGTTTAAGATTCAATGATGATTTATACGGATTGGTTTGTTGTTTATAACGCATCACTGCCATCCTGACGCACAGCTCCGCGCCAAAGATAAGACTCAATACGGCAGCAATGGCCTGATTCTGAATGAAGGACAACACGATCAATACCAGCATCAACAGACCGAAACGATGGTGTGATAACATCCATTCCGCATAAAAATAAAAACTGGTTCTCTGAATCATAACAACTCCATGCGTGTCGAGGCCACCAACAGGCTTTGTAAGCTGTCCGGGCACACCAAGACATATTGCTTTAGCAAATCACAGGCCATCGTTGAGCAGCCTGGTCGTCATGATTTAATCGTCAGGGTTTCGACATCGATCGCTTCGTTCCGTAGGGTGCCGCGCCTATTACTTACCATGCAGAGGAGAAACCATGCAGATTGCCAAAAATAAAGTTGTATCCATCCATTATACCCTGAAGAACGATGCCGGTTCGGTGATTGATTCATCCGAAAGCGGAGAGCCTCTGGTTTATCTGCACGGGGCGCAGAATATTATCCCGGGGCTGGAGCGAGCACTGGAAGGCAAGGTGACCGACGATGCACTGGACGTCAGCATTGAAGCCGTCGATGCATATGGAGAATACAACAAGGAACTGACGCAGACTGTGCCGAGCAATATGTTCGAGGGTGTCGACAAGATTGAAGTGGGTATGGAGTTTCAGGCCCAGACCGAACAAGGCATGCAGGTGATTCGCATTGCCGATGTGGATGGCGATGATGTCACCATCGACGGCAATCACCCACTGGCCGGCGAGCGTCTGCATTTTGATGTCACGGTTGATTCGATTCGCGACGCCTCAGCCGAAGAACTGGAGCACGGACATATTCACACCGAGGACTGTTGTCACTGATTGAATCGTTCGGTTAAGGAAGTTCTGACTTCCGCACCGGCCATGGATGGCCGGTCAAAATCAAGTGCTGCAAGCACTTGATTTTGTGAGAAAAGGAAAAATCGCACTTTTTCCTTTTCGTGCTGAAAAACGACATGGACGTGGTTTTTCATAGTATCCTTAAAAAAGCCGCCCTTCGGGGCGGCTTTTTTTGTGCCTGTTCATGAACAAGGCAACCGATAAATAC
>CAYUBK010000032.1:0-16597 GCA_964442955.1 uncultured Zetaproteobacteria bacterium
CGTTGTGTTGTTGACCGTACCGTAGTTGCCGATTGTGGGAACACCGGTCCATGCCAATGGCTAGGGAGGGAAAGATTTGTGGCAGACGCCCGATCAGCAGGGGCAGGCCTTGATGGGCGCGAAAAAACCGGAAGCTGCGGCTGGCGTATTTAAGAATCCCGATTGGAAAGGCGCATCGCTATACCGTGCCAAAAAATATAAACAGGCTGCACAGGCGTTGGACGGCGTAAAGCGGGCGGACGGTTTTTATAATCGCGGCAATGCCCTGGCCAAAGCGGGTGATTTGAAGGGGGCGCTGGAGGCCTATGATCAGGCATTGAAACTGGATAAGAGCCATCAGGATGCAGTGTTTAATCGCGATCTGGTGAAGAAAGCCATGCAGCAGTCGCAGCAACAGAAATCGGATAAACAGAAAAAATCAGACCAGAAAAATTCAGACAAACAGAACAACAAGAAAGATCAGAGTGAAAATAAACAGGGTCAAAAGGGCGGTAAGGGGCAGGATCAGGATAAGTCAGGCTCTGAGCAGAGCAAATCACACAACTCTGATCAGAATAAGCCCGGTCAGAAACAGGGTAAGGACAGCGGGCAGGGTAAGCAACGCGGGCAGGATAAACAGTCCTCAGACGCTAAACAGCCCGACCAGCAGAAAGAAAAACAGGATAAGTCTGAACAACAATCCGCAGGGCAAAAGGAAGATCAGAAAAAGAAAGATGAACAGCAAGCCCAAGCGAGGCAGCAGTCCGGTGGTGAACAACAAGAAAAGAACAAAGCAGCGAGGGCCGCAGACAAACAGGCTGATCCAAAAGACAAGGAAGCCTCTGCCGCGATGCAGCAATGGTTACGGCGCATCCCCGATGATCCGGGTGGCTTATTGCGGCGTAAATTCCAATATCAATATCAGCAGCAAAATCAATCGAATGTGGCAGGCGATACATGGTGATAAAAAACAGGTCAAAAGCTTTTCACCAGCCACGCCTGCGCATCCATGCGCTTGTGGCATTTGTGCATCCTGCACGTCACTGTCGATACAGAGGAAGCCAAAAGATAAGAACAGGAGAGATTAAAAGTGAGTTCTAAAGTTTTTATTCGTGAAAATTCGTGTTCATTCGTGGCTAGCTGTTTTTTTGTTTTGCTTATATGTGCCGGGAGTGGTTCAGCGCTGGCGGCGGTGATGGTGCATGTGGATCGGTTTAATATTTCCGAAGGTGAAACGGTAAATCTGAGCATCGAAGTGACAGGTAATGACAGCGGCGAGCCGCAAACATCTGCGTTGCAAAAGGATTTTGAGATTCTTTCCAATAATCACAGCTCATCCTATTCCTTCACCAATGGTTCAGGCAGCAGTAAATCGGTTTACCAACTGATGCTCAGACCGCGTCATACGGGCGCTTTGACCATTCCTGCGTTGAAGGTCGGTTCGAGCGCAACCAGCCCGATCATGATTCAGGTGAGCAAGGTACAGGCCCGCACATCGCCAGCAGGCGAACCGACGGGCGATGTCTGGATCAGTATGGATATCAAACCGAGTCAGGTCAGGGTGCAGCAGCAGGCTGTTATCACAATTCGTGTGTATCAGGCGGTCGGCTTAAACAATGCGCAATTAACCGAGCCTAAGGCAGAGAACGCGATTGTCGAACGGCTCGGTGATGATGCCAGTTATCAGAAACGCGAAAACAATCGCAACTGGCAGGTGACCGAAAGGCATTATGCCCTGTTTCCGCAACAAAGTGGCCATATTGCGATTGATCCAATACAACTCGATGGCAGCGCATTGATCGGCGGCGCATCATATTTCCAGACATCGAGACCTATCCGTGTACGCTCCAATGAGCTGGCGCTGGATGTGAGCGGCATTCCAGATGGATGGCCTGGTGATCACTGGTTGCCAGCCAAACAGGTGAGCATTGAAGAAACATGGCCACAGTCCAAAGCGTCATTCAAGGTGGGGGAGCCGATTACGCGAACCCTTACCCTGCGTGCTGATGGCTTGTCGTCATCCCAACTGCCCGAATTGCCGCATGATCTGCCCGATCATCTCAAAGCCTATGCCGACAAGCCGGTGCTCAAGGATGACAAGCGGAGCGACGGCGTGCATAGCATGCGGCAGGAGAAGAGCGCAATTATGCCTATGCAGGCGGGTACGTATATCCTGCCTGAGATCGATATCGAATGGTGGAATACGGCGACCGAACAGGTAGAGCAGGCTACTTTACCGCCGCGAACATTTACGGTTGTTGCAGCCCCTGCATCGGCATCGCCGCCTGCGCCGCCCAGAACGGAACCGGCGCAAGTGATCGAGCAGCCAGTTGCAGCGCCAGTATCATCTGAAAATACGGCCGCTTCCTGGTGGCAATGGCTGGCCTTGTTTTTTGCAGCTGGCTGGTTGCTGACGCTTGTATATGTCTGGTATTTACGCAGGAGCAGTAGCGCGCGCCAACAAGAGGGGAGAGACAGGTGCGCCGTCAATATCAAGCAGGCCGCCAAAGCCGTTGAGGCTGCATGCAAAGCGCATGATGCCAAAGCCAGTGAACAGTCTTTGCTGCATCTGGCCAACGTGCAATACCCCGATTCATCATGCCATTCGCTATCTGTGATGACTGCGATATGCGGCCCGGCCTTGCAGGTCGAAGTACTCAGGCTCGAACAGGTGCTATATTGCCCCGGCGCATCAGAATGGCAGGGCGATGCACTGCTCCAAGCTTTCAAGCAGGAAGGCGGTTTTATCAAATCGACAGGCGATGTTGTGGATAAACCCAGCGCTCTGCCGGGGTTATATCCCGAATAACATTCATTTTATCCGACAGCGAGCATTGCTGATGATTCGGTGATCTAACGAGGCTGTAGAAAAACCCAACTATTTGGATGTTTCAGAGCCTCAATTTTAATAATTGTAGCTTTCACAATATCTCCATACATTTTTATATGGTAGTCGCATATGATGGACAAAGACAGTTTTCCCGTCATTTAAGTGTATTTGAGGCACTTTCATGTGCTCACTTGAGGGTTATGATGTAAATCGTAAACGGGTACAGCGATTGATGCGGGCGTTGGGCATAGCATCCATTGCGCCTAAACCCAATACCAGCAAGGCCTGCCCCGAGCACAAGAAGTACCCGTACATGCTCAGAGGGTTAGATATCAATCATCCCGGCCATATCTGGTGTTCAGACATCACCTACATTCGGATGCGTGGCGGATTTGTGTACCTGACGGCTGTCATGGACTGGCACAGCCGCTTTGTATTGTTCTGGGAGGTGTCGGTTACCATGGACGATGATTTCTGCGTTAGTGCACTCACGAGCGCCATCCGGCGGCATGGAAAGCCCGAGATATTCAATACGGATCAGGGTGTACAGTTTACCGGCAAAGCATTCACCGGTGAGCTCAAAGAGAATGGCATCAGAATCAGCATGGACGGCAAGGGCCGTTGGATGGACAATGTATTCACCGAAAGGTTATGGCGGTCAGTGAAATACGAAGAGGTATACATCAAGGAGTACGATTCAGTGACGGAGCTTGTTCAGTCGTTAAAAAATACTTCAATTTCTACAATTTTGAGCGCTCGCACCAAGCGCTGGATGGAAAGACACTCGCCGAGCTATATTTCAGCACAGCGGCAGTCCTGAAGGCTGCATAATCAAGAATATGAGTGGAAAGTGCACACCTTAAATTACTGTGATAGCTGTCCTGCTCAAGGGGGCCACCTCATAGAGCTTCATCAACTGCAACTTTTGAGGCATTGATCAATGCTTTGGACTCAATGTGATGGATTGTCTGCTATAATGCGCACTGGTCAGGTGAGGCAATTTCACTATGATTTCCGGATAAATAGTCGGGTTGGGGTGGTAATGAACATTAAAAGCGTGAGAATGGTGTTGTGTTTGGTGATGTTGCTCGTTGCATCTCAGGCATGGGGCAGGGAAGTGACCCTGAACTTCAAGAATGCCGATATCCGCGCCTTTATTGAGTTTGTCGCTGGTTTTTCCGGTAAAAACTTCCTGGTGGATAACCGTGTCAAAGGCAAGGTAACCATCATTTCTCCGACGCCGATTTCAGAGGATCATGCCTATGAAGTGTTCCTCTCCGTACTGGAAGTGAATGGATTTGCCGCCGTGCCCAGCGGCTCGGTAATTAAAATCGTCCCCAGGGCGGAGAGCAAGCAGAAGTCGCTGCCAGTGTTAATGAGTAATAACAGGCAGAATGATGATGCCATGGTGACACAGGTTGTGCGTCTCAAGTACGCCGATGCCCAGCAACTGGTAGCCCTGATTCGGCCACTGATTTCTCCCAATAGTCACCTGGTCGCCTATCCGCGCGGCAATATGCTGCTGCTGACTGATAGCGCCAGTAATATCCAGCGCATCGAACGCATTCTGCGCTTGCTGGATCGTAAGGATGCGGTCGGTGTGCAACTGTTTACGCTTAAACATGCTTCGGCTGATAAACTGGCTACCACGATCACGTCCTTATATGGCGCTGGTGGCGTTGCTGGCGGTGCGCGAACGCCTGGCGCAACGGGAGGGGTGAAAGCCATCGCACATCAGCCTGGTAATATGTTGATTGTAATTGGCGCGCCGCAACTGATCAATGAAGTGGCTAATGTGATTGAAAAGCTGGATGTTGCACCTGAATCGGACAGTGGCCGTTTGAAGGTGCGTTATCTCAAATACGCCAATGCGGAAGATGTCGCTAAAGTACTCACTGAACTGGTGGGCGGGCAGAGTTCGACCGTAGCCAAGCCGGGGCAGTCAAAACCATTATTTGCCGGTGATGTGAAAGTGGTGGCAGATAAAGCCACCAATGCATTGTTGATTACTGCTGATCCCAGCGATATCAAGGCAGTGGGGCGGATTATCGACAGGCTTGATGTGCGTCGCAGGCAGGTACTGGTGGAGGCGTTAATTGTGGAAGTCAGCGGCAATGCCAGCCAGCGATTCGGGGTGGAATGGATGGCGAGCGGCGGAGCCGGCGCAGGCGTGCAGAATTTCAAAAACATTCAGCCGGTTGGCGCGGCGCTGGCTACCAATGCAGCGCTCGCTACGCCTGCCAGTACAGCCGCGACACTGGCCGCGGCAGCGCCAACCGGGCTGACGTTGGGCGTGGTCAACCAGGCCTTATCGATCGGCGCACTGGTACATGCGATGGAATCGGATAATGATGCCAATGTACTTTCCACACCGAATCTGCTGACCATGGATAATGAAGAAGCGGAGATCGTGGTGGGCAAAAATGTACCGTTTCTGACCGGCCAGAATGTCACGCAAGGCGGTACGGCGAATCCATTTCAAACGATTGAACGTAAGGATGTCGGTCTGACCCTGCGAGTCACACCGCAAATATCGGATGGAAATGCAGTTCGGTTGAAAATTTATCAGGAGATATCCAGCGTTGATGGCGGCACGGCTGCTGAAGGCGGCCTGATTACCAGTAAACGTTCGATTAAAACCGTGGTGCTGGCCAATGACGGGCAGATGATCGTGCTCGGTGGTTTGATGCGCGATGATAATTCCGCGACGGTGCAGCGCGTTCCCTGCATCGGAGCTATCCCGGTGTTGGGTGAGCCTTTTAAGTTTACCGAGAACACCAAAACAAAGACCAACCTGATGGTTTTTCTCAAACCGCATATTATTAAAAGTGGTGATGAGATTGAAGAAATGACCAATCGCAAATATATCGATATCCGGAACCTGTACGAACAGCCTGTGGATGGTGGCACGATCATTTTTCCGCAACATAAAAAACAGTTGCCGGCGTATATGAAGCCGTCTGATCCTGCTGTCAAAGGCGACAACGGAGCTAATCCACCAGCGCAATGAAAGAGCTAAGCAGATTGGGCAATGATCTTGTTGATGCAGAGCGCGTGTTGCGGTTTTCACTGCCAGTATTGCGCTCTGGTCCAGTGTTACCTCTAAAGCCTATGCAGGGTGCCGATAATCCGGTGGCTGTCAGTGGGGACGGTGACTGGCCTTGGGAATTACTGGATGATTGCCGCCGTTTGTTCGGAGCCGAGGTGCAGCCGGTGCTGGCTCCTTCAGAAGCAATTTTAACGGCGTTGAATCAGGTATTCGATATGGCTTCTGCCTCGGCGGAGCAAATGCTGGAGGATATGGGCGGCGATGATTTGTCGCGCGAACTCGAAGAAGTCGGCGACCTGCTCGAATCTGAAGATGATGCGCCGGTGATTCGGCTGGTCAATACATTGATTTCGCAGGCGCTGAAAGAACGCGCCAGTGATATCCATATCGAACCGTTTGAAACACGCGTGCTGGTACGTTTCCGCATTGATGGCGTGCTGCACACCATCGTTCACCCGCCCAAAGGCGTACAGGCAGCCATTACCAGCCGTATTAAAGTGATGGCGGGGCTGGATATTGCTGAAAAACGGCATCCGCAGGACGGACGCTTCCGGGTCAAGATTGCCGGTCGTGAAGTGGATGTGCGTGTTTCCCTGTTGCCGACAGCGCATGGTGAGCGGGTGGTGATGCGTTTATTGGATCGTGGCTCGGCGATGTTGAGCTTGCCGGAGCTGGGGATGAGTCCGCCGCAACTCCAGTTGATGAAAGAGGTAATTACTGCGCCGCACGGCATTGTGCTTGTCACCGGCCCGACCGGTTCCGGCAAAAGCACCACACTGTACGCCGCACTGATGGAAGTTGATCGCAAAAATCGCAATGTGATGACCATCGAAGATCCGATTGAATATCAGATCGAAGGGGTGGGGCAGATGCAGGTGCAGCCGAAAATCGGTGTTACGTTTGCCGCCGGCCTGCGCTCGATTTTGCGTCAGGATCCCGATATCGTCATGATTGGTGAAATTCGCGATCTGGAAACTGCCGAGATTGCCATTCAGGCTTCTCTTACCGGCCATCTGGTTTTTGCCACCCTGCATACCAATGATGCCCTATCGGCAATTCTCAGGCTACAGGATATGGGGCTGGAGCCTTATCTGGTCGCATCTTCGCTGAATATGGTGCAAGCCCAGCGGTTGGTGCGCCGCTTATGCCAGCAATGTCGCGAGCCTCGTCCGGTGATGTCTGAGGACTGGGCCATGCTCGAAGTGAAACCTGATGATTATCGTGAAGTTACGCATATCTACGATGCCAAAGGCTGTGATCAGTGCATGGGCACCGGTTATGCCGGGCGCATTGCCATTTATGAAATGGCTCGCGTATCGGAGGCGATGCGCAATGCCATTCATGAGGGCAAGGGTTTGCCGACCATGCGCCGTATTGCCAAGAAAGAACACATGATCACCCTGCGACAGGATGTGGCGCGGCATGTGGCGGCTGGCGTGACCAGCATTGAAGAAGTATTGCGCGTGACCATGGAAGATGTGGTTGCAGTCGAACCATGAGCGTTTTTTCCTTTGAAGCGCTGGATTCGCGCGGACGGCGTCAGAAAGGTGAAATAGAAGCGGAATCGGAGCGCAGTGCGCGGCAAAAGCTGAAATCCCGCCAACTGGTGGTGCGCAAACTTAACGCAATCGAGAAGCAACAGCGAGGCACGGGTAGCGCCGGGCAATCGCGATTGAATGCATCCGAAACGGTATTATTTCTGCAACAATTATCCACATTAATAGAAGCTGGCATGCCACTGATTGATACGCTGGGCTCGATCGCCGATGGCATGAGCAAGCAGGCATCGCGTCGGGCGGTGTTCACCATTCGCAAAAAGGTGCTGGAAGGTGGCTCGCTGGCCCAAGCACTACGGGCTCAACATTTCGATGAAGTGATTTGTAATATGATTGCTGCAGGCGAGGAAACCGGCCAACTGGAAGCGGTGGCATCACGACTGGCGCAATTATTGGAACATCGTCAGCAACTGAATCAGGATTTGCTGTCGGCCACATTATATCCGGCCATTATCATGGGTTTTGGCGTGCTGGTGATGCTGTTTTTGATGACCGTGGTGGTGCCGAAAATGGTGGCAGTATTCGAGCGCGCCGGTGGCGATTTACCCACCTTGACCAAGGTGGTGATTACCCTGTCCGATTTTCTTCGCGCTCATGGCGGCTGGCTGATTGTAGCGCTTGCCGGCCTGGTGTTGGCTTATAAAATGCTGATGCGCAACGAATCAATGCGCCAGCGTCGGGATACATGGTTATTGCGTATTCCTGTTCTTTCCACGCTGTTGATCACCATCGAAACAGCCCGTTTTTCGCGTACGCTGGGCATGTTATTGTCTGGAGGCGTTCCGGCACTGGCGGCTATGCTGATTGCCAACCAGAGCTGGTCGCTGTTACCGTTGAAAACCATTGGCGAGCAGGCCAGAGAAGATTTAAGGGAAGGCGAATCGTTGGCAACGGCATTGAAAAGTGGCGGCCATATTCCAACCATGGCGACCCAGTTGCTGGCTGTCGGTGAGCAGAGCGGCCAGCTCGATACCATGCTGCTGCGCATCGCCGACCATTATGAAAAAGAGGTGTCGCGAAATCTCAGTCGTATGCTGACTATTGCCGAACCGTTATTGGTGATGTTTATGGCCGTGGGCGTGGGAGCGCTGGCCATGGCGATTTTGCTGCCTATTGCCGAAATGAATCAGTTGGTGAAATGAAACGGCTTGGATGGGTGCTGGTGGTGGTTTTGGCATATGTACCAGCCTGTTATCCTGATTCGGCTTCCGCCTATCGGCAGGCAATCGATTCTGCGGCGCAGGGAGATGACCGGACTGCGGTTGCCACATTGAATGCACTGAAGGACGTTTCTCCGGTACAAAGCCTTTGGCGGCAACGCATAGTTGCTGCACAGCAATTGATGCGTATGCGCATGGCGCAACAGACTACATTTCCGTTTCAGCCCGGGCCGAATCCGCATTTGTCGCTGGCTTCGGCTTATGCCGTGAACTACCCCTTGCTACAGGATGCCAGGCGCTGGCCGGCAACGTTGTTGGCTGTGGTCGCGCCGGGAGGTGGCCATGCATGGCAGGGTCGCTGGAAAGATGCCGGCATGGCGGCACTGATGGTGTGGCCGATGCTGATCTTAACACTGTGGGCAGCCAGAAGACGGATGGGGCCGGTGACTGTGTTTTTTGCGCTGATTACGCTCTGGTTGTGGTCGGGCACGGTATTTTCATCCATGTCGCTGGCTGAACGGGGCAATGCGGAGGCGTATATGGCATGGTGGCAGAGCGTTTGGCAGGCATCGGGCTTGCCCGGCAGGCCGTGGTGAGCCTGGCTGTGTTGCGTTCTTGTTCCGGTTTCTATGGATTGCTGGCGGCAGGCAGTTTTGCTATGGCCATGCTATGGCAATCGATGTTGCCGGCTATGGGTAGTCCGGAGCATTTCCTGATGCATTTTTATCGAAATGCCATCGGTCAATTGGACGGGCGGGCATGTCCTTCCTATCCTGTTTGTTCGCTTTATGCTACGCAGGCAGTGCATAAACACGGTTTGTTGGTGGGGTCGTGGCTGGCTATGGATCGCATTATCCATGAACACGATGATTTGCAACGTGGCCAATGGTTGAGTGTTGATGGCGAAGAACGTTTATATGATCCGTTAAGCCGTAATGATTTTTGGTTGAGCGGGAAGGGTAAGACAATATCTTTCACCACAGAGGACACAGAGTAAGTCAAAGGCAGAACCAGAAGGTGAATGGTGAGCGAAGAAAATGCCTGTCGTGAAAAGGTCTTGAATTGAGCTTGTGAAAATAATGGAATGAGAGGGTTGAGCATGAAATACAACAAATCTGCATTGAACTGCCGTAGCGATGAAAAAGGTTTTACGCTGCTCGAAATCATGGTGGTGCTGGTTATTATCGGAGTGCTGGCGGCGCTGGTTGCGCCACGTTTTCTGGAACGCGCCGATGAGGCCAAAGTGGATGCCTGCAAGGTGCAGATGAAAAATATCGGTCAGGCATTAAAACTGTATCGTTTACAGCACGGTAAATATCCGGCTTCCGGTGGTTTGCAGGCGTTGGCGACAGCGGGTAAGGATGGCAAACGCTATATGGATGCCGTGCCGAAAGACCCCTGGGGCAATGAGTATGTCTACTTATCACCCGGCGTGCATGGCGATTTCGATATTCTCTCCTATGGCGCGGACGGTCAGGCTGGCGGCAGCGGCTTTGATGCTGATGTTGGCAGTTGGCAGTAATTTACCAATGTGAATCGGGGATACCCCAAGGTGGCCTCTCTGCCGCAAGTACACCACGGTATTTGCTTCGGTTACATTCACCTTGTGGACACAGATTGGCGCAGATGAAAGCTGAATCGGGTTTTACCTTGCTGGAAATCATGCTGGTCATTGTGATTATGGCGGTGACTGCGATGATGGTTGCACCATCGTATTTTTCAGCCGTGTCCGTATCTGTGGACGATGAAGGCAAACGGCTGGCGCAGGTTTTGCGCCTGGCCAGCGAAGAGGCAACGCTTTCTGGTGATTCTTTCAGGGTGCGGTTTCGTCAGCATAGTTATCAATTCCAATCCGCTGATCAGGAAGGCGTATGGCAGTCGTTGCAAGCATCACCATATCAGCAATACACCTTGGCAGCAGGCATTCAAATTATTGACGTGAAACCGTCAACGCCCTTGAAGGAACAGGTGGATGAAGAAAAAAAAGGCGTAGAAGCGGTAATTGCTGATCTTTTGCTGGCGCCTGAGGGAATCAGGAAGATTGCCGATATTGCGCTGGATAGCGAGCCGGAAGGTGGGCATCAAGTCATGGTGCAACTGCGTCCGGGGCCGGGTGGTATTCATGTGGAAGAATTAGCCGGTGGGCAATAAACTGCCGATGCATCATAAGCAGTCCGGTTTCACGCTCATCGAGGCGCTTGTGGCGCTGATGATTGCTTCGACGGCACTGGTGGTTTTGATGGGGCGTCTGGGTTCATCAGCCAATATCCAGCATACCCTGTCCATGCATGAACTGGCCATGGATGCCGCTCGCAACAAACTGACGGAGCTGACCATTGCATCGACCAGCCTCGATGAACAGCAGGGGATAATTGAAACCGGAGATATTCAGCTTGAATGGCGCAGCTGGAGCGAAAAAACCATGCTGGATGGGTTTGTGCGTCTGAATGTCAGTGTTAAAGCGCCGGATGAGCCGAAAGTGGCGGTGTTTCTGTATCGGGAAGTGCGATGAATCGTTTTAAAGGTTCTGAACAGAGCGGTTTTACGCTGATTGAAGTGTTGATGGCTTTAACCGTTTTTGGCCTGATTGCCGGACTTTCCTATGCTGCGCTTGGCACGGCTTCTAATGGTTTCGAAATTCTTGGAGAGGTGCGCCTGGCGCAGGAGAAATCCGGCTGGGCAGCCAGACAACTGCGTTCTGATTTGCGCTATTTATCAGCAGCACCGCAACAGAGCGCCATTAAACAGGGTCAGCAATCGGATGCGGACAAGCTTGCACCGATTCGCATTCGTAATGATAACCGGGGCGATGTCGAATTTGATGAACTCTGGTTGCTGGTGCAAGAGCCCGGCCAGCAGTCGAGAAGTCAGGTGCATTATTATATTAATGAAGACAACGGTCATTTGATACGTGAATCGCATTCCTTACTGGCGCGTAATCTGGTGGAACCCATGCGCTGGGACTTTGGCGAGATCGCATCGTGGTCGGTGGAAGTGTGGGATCAGCAAGGCAACTGGCGGCAGGACTGGAATTTTACCGGCAAGGCGTTTGTCTGGCCCAAAGCGGTGCGGGTAAGCATGAAAGTGACGCTTGATGATAGTCAGAGCGGGGAGCGGCAATGGTGGATGCCGGTGCTGGTGGGTAGTGAATTGTGATGGACTCAGAGGTGGTTTTAAAGGAGTCGGAAATCGAATCACAACATGGAGAGCGCGGCGCGGCGCTGATTATCGTACTGGGGCTGGTCGCCCTGATCAGCACATGGGCGGTGACAGCAGCCTATGAAGATATGCTGTCGCTGCGCCGGGCCGAGAACAGCCAGAATGCGCTGTGGGCGGAACAGGCTAGTCAGTCGGCGCTGGTGCTGGCAGCCAGCATACTCAGAAAAGATGCCAGAGATTCGCAAACCGATGATCTGGATGAAATCTGGGCGCAGGATACGCCGCCCTTTGCTATTGATGATGGCAGCGTGTTCGGAAGTATTGTTGATGCCAACCGGTTTATCAATTTTAATACGCTGGTTGATAAAAACGGTAAAGTTGCAACGGCTGTCGAGAAGCAAGTGAAAGCACTGTTTATGCTGTTGGAGCTGGATGAAGGGCTAGTTGATGCCTTGATTGACTGGATGGATGCGGATGATCGCGTACATGGTTCGGGCGGCGCGGAAGATTCCGCCTATTTCGATCAGGATTATCACATCAAGAATTCCAGGCTGGATAACTGGCAGGAACTGCACCTGATTCGCGGTTTTGATGTTAAAACGGTTAATCTGCTGGCTACGGTAGCGGTGGTGCGTGATGTGCCGGCGACCTCTTTTTCAAGCGTCAATATCAATACTGCCGGAGCCAAAGTATTGATGGCGCTCATGCCTGAATTGACTGTGGTCGATGCTGAAACATTGATGGGTGAACGCCCGTTTGACAGCGTTGCGATGGCCTTGCAAAACAAGCCGTGGGCAAAGGGTGTGAATCAGGCATACTTGAGCGTTGTCAGTGATATCTTTATGGTGCGAACAGAGGCACGTTTCGGACGTGTGGTTCTAAGGGAGAAATTTATGCTACAGCGGCAAGCGGGAGGGGCGTCAGGTAAAATAACCCTGCTATCGACCACGCGCGTCGGAGCTGATGTCGTTGCCGCTGCAAAAAGTGCGGATGCGCAGCCATGAGTGAGTCATCGGCAGTCAGTGCATTGCATGTCAGCTATGATGGCGATAGCTGGCTGGCGATGGATGCGGATGGTAATTATATTACACTGCTGACAGAGGATTCGCTCGCTTTGCCAGAGCTTCCGGATGGCAGTCTGGTGAGTACGCTTTTATTGCCGGTTGAGTCCGTGCTATGCAGAACATTTTCCTTGCCGCTTTCGCACCCCCGCTTTATCGATCAGGATATTCTTGCCCAGGAACTGGAAGAACATACGGCTGAACAGGTGGAAGACTGGTGGCTGGCATGGCAGGCAGGCCATGATGAGAATGGCGTTTCCGGTCTGATGTTCGGTTTACCGGAGACGCTTCGGGCTCAGGTGGATGGCGGCGAAGTATGGCGGCAGGTTCAGACGATGGGCGTGGATATATGGCACAGGCTAAACGCACAATTGCGTGCGGCTTTGGCAAGCCGGTCTGATCAATTGGCGCAAGCCGAAGGGTCTGTCGCTGTTTTTGATGTGGATGCTTCGGGAGTCTTTTTCGGCATCTGGAGCAACGCCAGTAGTGGCAAAGCAGAAAACAATGGATACTGGCATGGTATGCGGCGATTGAACTGGTCTGAAAGTGCCGAAGTCGATCAGCCGTGGTCGGCGATGGCGGAAAATATCAAACGCTCATTGCAGGCTATGGGCTGGCATCAGAAAGTCACTGAATCCGGTGCGATTGCGACAGGGCGACTGATACCACAATTGCTTGCGGCACTGGCGCTGCCGGTCTGGCAGGGAGAGTCAGTTGAGGCGGCGGATCTGGTTTCCCGGCATCATGCTAATCTGGCATTGCCGTTGACGGCAGAGCTGAATTTCCGCCATGGTCGCTGGCGCTCACAAGCAGGCTTCGGTCAGCTCAAACCGTGGTATCGAAGCATGGCCATTGCCGCTACGCTGGCGTTGGTTTGGGCAGGGGGCATGATGTGGCAGAATCATCAACTGGAGACGCAGTTGGCTGCTGCGCAGCAGCGCGTGATCGCCTCGTTTCATATGGGCTTGCCGAACGAGAAGGTGATGATCGATGCGCTGGCGCAGTTACGCAAAGCCGCTGGCGGAGCGGTTGGCGGTCAGCATCAAAACAGCGCGATGTTATGGTTGCAGCAGGTGGATAGTGTACAAAAGGCATATCAGCAGATGCCTTGGCAAATCAAGAGCTTATCACTGGAGCATGGACATATATCGATGGCCGGGCGAGTGAACGATTTGCAGGCCATGAATAAAATTCGCGAGATATTGCAGCAGCAAACAGGGAGAGATGTGAAAGTGAGGGATACCGATCTCAGCGGCAAACAGATTCAGTTCAGGCTGACGTGGTGATGGGTACAGGCTTGAATATAAGCGCCTTACGTCAGCGTTTTGAAGACACCGTACTGCCGCGGTACCAGCAGCTCGAAAGCAGGGAGCAGCGCATGGTGCTGATTGCCATGGTGTTGTTGCCGCTGATGCTGATTGTTTTCGGTTGGTTGCTGCCGCTTCAGGACAGGCAAAAAGTATTGCATGCGGAGCTGACGCAGCTTGAGAAACAGGCGATAGAAGCTGAAAAACTGGCACTGTATTTGAATCAACATGCCTCCGAGCAGAAGGGCGGAGCTGCAAGCAACGAGAACCTGCTGACTGTGGTTGATCGCCTGGCGCGTCAAACGCAGGTGAGAAATTATATGACCCGCATCAAACCGAACACCTCTCCGGATGGACATGAGCAGTTAATGGTGCGTATGAAGGATGCACCGTATGATGCGACGTTGCGCTTTATCCATACGCTGGCCGGCCATCATCTGGATTTGGATACGCTGAAATTACAGGCGGCTGGTTCACCCGGGCATATCCATGTCAGGGTAGTTATCAGCGGCGCCTGAGTAACGCTGCCGAAGGATTTTTGATGACGGATTTGTTTTTATGACCACCTCACTGGCCAGCGAGAATCCGGTTGCAATTTGCCGGGATGATTTTGAGGCTATGCTGAGCTTTTCGCGCACGGCATTTCGACTCAAGGATAATGCGGCTTATCTGTCGCAGCTATGTGAACACTTGCCAGAGGCGGCGCATATTCAGACCAGGTGGCCTAGCGTGCTGATGGGGTTTGATTTTCATTTGACTGATGATGGCCCGAAACTGATTGAGATCAACAACAATGCCGGCGGCCTGTATATTGGCGATGAACGCTGGCTTCCGCAGCCTGATATTGCTGAATTGCCCGGCGACCTGAAACAGCGTTTAACGGATATGTTTCATGCCGACTGGGCCACGATTGCCATTATGGACGAAGATGTTACCGGGCAGTTTATGTACCCTGAAATGCAGGCTTATGCCGAGTTGTTCAGAAAAGACGGCCGCCGCGTTATGGTAGTCAGTCCCGAGGATTTGGTACTGCGGGATGGCAGTTTGATTTGTGACGGGGTTCAGGTCGATGCGATTTATAATCGGCATACCGATTTTTATCTTGAAGGCGAGGGTGTGGCGCATATTCGCCAGGCCTATGGACTGGGCAAAGTGGCCGTGAATCCACATCCGCGTTCCTATGCCCTGATTGGCGATAAAACGCGCATGGTGGATTGGTGGCGGCACGGCGTGCTGGAAGCATGTGTCGATCAGGCGGCGGTCGAACGAATTCGCTCAGTAACGCCGGAAACACATAAATTATCTGAAATGGATATGGATCAGGCATGGGCGGTGCGCAAACAGTGGGTGTTCAAGCCTGCAGCCCGCCACGGTGGCAAGGGCGTATTGCTTGGTAAAGCAATGAGTCGCAAACGATTCGAGGCGCTGGATGTGGCTGAAACCATCGTACAGCGACTGGTACCGGCATCCGAAGTAGGAGTGCAAGGGGTCGATGGGGAGAACAACCGCATGAAGTTCGATATTCGGCTGTATATGCACGGGGAAACCCTGATTGCGCTGGCCGGTCGCGTATGGCTTGGTCAAGTCACCAACTTCCGTCAACCCGGTAGTGGTTGGGTATCGATCAGTATTGCAGCCTGATCCTTCAACTCAAGCCTCGATTGCCATCATTGTGCCGGTTTTCAATGAGGAGCGCGTATTACCTGAGTTGATTGCGAATTTGCAGCAAATGGGTGCGAATGAATTGATTGTGGTTGATGGTGGCTCCACTGATAGCACATGCCGGTTGCTGGATGAATCGACGCTTCGCTGGATACGCTCAGACTCAGGTAGGGCGGTGCAGATGAATGCAGGTGTTCAAGAATGTAAAAGTAATATTTTTCTTTTTATTCACTCGGATACAACCATAGTTTCAAGTCATATATTAGCTATAAAGCAAGCCATGCAGGATGAATCCGTTGTTGGCGGCCGATTCGATGTGCGCTTATCCGGCGATGGGTTTGCGCTGTGTGTGATTGGCTGGTTTATCAATATGCGCTCGCGTTTATCCGGCATCAGTACGGGTGATCAGTGCCAGTTTGTACGTCGTTCTGTATTTGAGCGTATGGGTGGCTTTCCGGAGCAGGCTTTGATGGAAGATATTGAATTTTCCAGGCGCTTAAAACGCTACGGCAGAATCGCTTGTCTGCGCCAGAAAGTCGTGACCAGCAGTCGGCGCTGGGAAAAGTATGGCGTGATGCGAACAGTATGGCTGATGTGGAAGTTGCGGTTTTTATATTGGCGGGGCGCATCGCCCGCAAAACTGGCGCAGATGTACCGGCAGGCGCGCTGATGGGGATTACTGATGTCCGCGTTATCATCATGTGCAAGGCACCGGTTCCGGGGCGCGTCAAAACGAGGTTGATGTCCCGCTACTCTGCCGATCAAGCGGCTGCCTGGCATGCCGCCATGGCTACGACCGTGATCAAGCGGGCGGTGCGTTTATTCGAAGATGTG
>CAYUBK010000033.1:0-16466 GCA_964442955.1 uncultured Zetaproteobacteria bacterium
TAACAATTTGCGATCCTGATGATCGAGTCCCAGATGATCGACTTCGAGCCGTTGTAATGATGAGTCGGCTACGCTTTGGGTGATAGCGCCATCATGTTCCACTTCGGCGAAATCGCGTACCCGGCGCAGTAAACGATTGGCGATGCGCGGTGTACCACGTGAGCGACGGGCGATTTCCAGTGCGCCGCTATCGGCAGTATCGATATTCAGCAAACGCGCCGAGCGGCTGACAATCGTGCTCAGCTCCGTATGTGAATAAAACTCCAGCCGTTCGATCACCCCGAAACGATCGCGCAGCGGATTGGTCAATAAGCCGGCCCGCGTGGTAGCGCCTATCAGGGTGAAACGCGGGATATCCATTTTGATGGAGCGGGCGGCAGGGCCCTGACCAATAACGATATCGAGCTGAAAATCTTCCATGGCCGGATAGAGGATTTCCTCAACCTGCGGGCTTAAACGATGGATTTCGTCGATAAATAGAACATCGCCTTCCTCGATATTGGTCAGCATGGCGGCCAGATCGCCGGGGCGCTCAATCACTGGCCCGGAAGTGCTACGCATATTCACGCCCATTTCAGTGGCAATGATGTTGGCCAGCGTGGTTTTACCCAGCCCCGGCGGGCCGTACAATAACACATGATCGAGCGATTCATTGCGGCCACGGGCGGCTTGAATATAAATTTTGAGATTGGCACGGATTTTTTCCTGACCAATATATTCATCCAGACTTTTCGGACGCAGAGCAGCATCCCAGTTATCCGCCACACTGGAAACGCCATCAATCAGGCGTTCTTCTGCATCACTGCTGTGCTCGAACCCAGTTTCCATATTATTACTCAGAATCATCTCCTAGCAAATTGAAAAACCTAACAAACTTTGCCACTGATTCCACGAATGAACACTGATTCAAGTCTTTAATCCACCTTCTGTATATTGTTTCTCAATTCGTGACCATTCGTGGAATTCGTCCCCCAGGGGAGCCTCTCTGGCTTCGCCATTCACCTTCTGGCTAAGCCTGTTGCTTCTCTCATCGTCAACCCAAGGCCTTCAAGGCGGCGCGGAACATGGTTTCAAAATCAGCCGGTTGTACTTTCTTCAATGCCCTATCGAGTTGTGCCGGTTTGTAGCCCAGGTTGGTTAGTGCCGATCGTACTTCACTTAGATGATTGGATTGCAACGGACTACTGCTGCTGCTGCTTGCAGCGCCCAGTTTTCCCTGCAACTCCAGAATCAAACGCTGAGCAGTCTTTTTGCCAATACCGGGGGTACGGGCAATGGCCAGATCATCAGCATTCTCAATGGCCGTGATAAATTCATCAGCCGCCATGCCGCTCATCAGATTCAGCGCCATACGGGCGCCAATGCCGGATACGGTGGTGAGCTTGCGAAACATGCTGCGCTCGGAGCCATTGCCGAAACCGAACAGGGTAATCTGATCTTCGCGCACATGGGTATGAATCGAGAGCTCGGCGCGTTCTCCCTGTTTCAATTTCACCAGGGTTTGCAGGCTCATGGTTATTTCGTAACCCACACCACCGGTTTCCAGCAGCACAATGCCTGCCGGATCAATATCTCTGATGGTGCCGGATAACCAGCCGATCATATTTTATTCACTTGGTTTTGGCGCGCTAATTTTTGCATCGGTGCATGATGCGCATGGCAGATGGCTACGGCAAGTGCGTCGGCAGCATCTTCGGGCAATGGCTCCGGCGGATGCAGCAGCATGCGCACCATATGACCAACCTGATCCTTCTCGGCGCGCCCAAAACCGACCACGGATTGTTTGACTTTGGTCGGAGAGTAGGGCGCAACACGCAGACCGTGCGCCCCGCAAGCGGCAATCAGTGCGCCGCGCGCCTGCCCGAGTTTCAGTGCCGAACCGGCATTTTTTGAAACGAACACATCTTCGATAGCGGCAGTGGTTGGTTTGAATGCTTCAATCACTGAGGATAGACCGGCAAACAGAATATGCAGCCGCTCATCAAAGTCTCCTTTGCCAGTGCGAATTATAGCATGGTGAACGTGCGTGATATGATTACCCCGCACATCAATAATGCCCACGCCCGTTTTTTGTGAACCGGGGTCAACGCCCAGAATTCGCATATGATTATCTTTATTTAAGGAATGGGTTCATGATGGTTAACCCGTGAATCTTCTGGCCGTGTTGTAAATCTTCCGTGTAAAGGGTTTCGCAACCGGTTTCCAGACTCGCCGTGATAATAAGCGAATCATAGAGGCTAAACCCCCAACGTTCCGATATTTCCAGCGCCTTTGAATAATAGCTCATGCACGGGAACAGCTCACATAATGGTGTTAGCACCTTTTCCAGATAAATATTCGCATCGGCAGGAGTTAAGGGTGATGAAAACTTTCGTGTCGCTACATTCAGAAATTCCTGAACAACCTGATAGCTGATGATGCCCTGTCTTGAATGGAGCGCAGTGCTTACCAGTTGTCGGGCAATCTGTTGTTTGGCGGGAGCAGTGGCATCGAAAGTGTAAACAAGGATATTGGTATCAAGAAAAAATTTACCGCTCATTCATCTCATCCCGGCTGCACTTCATCCCGGCACGAGCATAGGATAAATTCTGCATGAGAGATTCGTAATCCGCAGCTGATTGTGTCTGTCTGACGTAGCGAGTAAGCCACTGACGAAACACGGCATTCAAGGTTGTATGCTGTTGCTGTGCACTCTTTCTTGCCTGACGGATCAGCGAATCTTCAGCAGTTAAGGTTACATTCTTCAGCATCAAGGCCTCCTTTGAGGTTACAAGATAGAAGTGTACACGATAATCGTGTAAAAGCAAGCGAGCATCTTGGATGGCTCGTTTTATTTTCTCCGAATGATGCTTCGCTTTTCCGACTTACAGTTCTCCAGCCGGAATTCCTTTTCGTTCTTGGCACCTTTGCGAGAGCCGGTTTTGATTCAGTCATCTGCGGTTCAAGATTGTTTGTTTTTGAAACTAGCCGTTGATGCGCTCCATTTCGGCATCGGAAATATCGTAATTGGCATAGACATTCTGCACATCATCCAGTTCTTCCAGTCGCTCAATCAGTGCCAGTAGTTTCTCTGCGGCTTCGCCTGCAACTTCAATGCTGTTTTCCGGAATCCAGGTGATTTCACCGACTTGTGGCTCCAGGCCTGCCGCATCAATGGCTTTTTGCACATCGCCAAATTCAGCGATATCACAGGTCACTTCAATGCACCCCTCTTCAGCGTTATCGACGACATCTTCAGCGCCGGCTTCCAGCGCGATATCCATCAATTGATCCTCATTGGCCTTGTCGCGATCAAAGATAAACTGCCCCTTGTGCAGAAACATCCAGCTCACACATCCCGATTCACCCATGTTGCCGCCGCCTTTGTTAAACGCGGAGCGCACATCGGAAACGGTTCTGTTGCGGTTATCGCTCATGCAATCGACCAGAATGGCGACGCCGCCCTGACCATAACCTTCATAACGGATTTCATCGATATTGGCTGCATCATCGCCACCGGCGCCGCGAGCAATAGCGCGCTCGATATTGTCCTTGGGCATGTTCACACCCTTGGCCGCAGTAATGGCCGCACGCAGTCGAGGATTGGCATCCGGATCGTCACCGCCGCGGGCGGCAATGGTGATTTCACGAATATAGCGGGTGAAGATTTTGCCACGCTTGGCATCCGTTGCCGCTTTTTTGTGCTTGATACTGGACCATTTATTATGTCCTGACATGAATGATTACCTCAACACTGAATTGACCACGAACCATAACATCGTTGATATTGGGCGTCATGGACGATTTGAAAAGAATGCAAATGGCGGATGAACGTTGTGATTGAAATAAAATGATAAATAGCAATCATGCAAGCATGGAATCAGGAAAGGGATGGTTTAATGCAATGCTGCGCAGCATAAACCGGTTATTTTGCCGGTCGTGGCATCGCCTGACTGATCGAACTATTACATTGCCCGACGGGCCGCTGATTCTTGTCGGTAACCATATTTGCGGCCTGGATCCGCTACTGATTCAGGCTACGGTAAATCGGCCTTTGTCTTTTTTGATGGCGCGGGAATATTATCAGGCCATGTGGTATGCGCGTTGGGGATTCGATATGGTGGGCGCGATTCCGGTCAACCCGGGCGGGGCCAATCGTCAGGCTTTGCAGAAAGCGATTGATGTTGTCCGTAGTGGCAATGCAATCTGTCTGTTTCCGGAAGGGGCGGCCAACCCGCCCATTCCGTTGCACAGGATTATGCCCGGTGCTGCATTGATTGCGCGTGAAACCGGTGCAACAATGGTGCCGTTTCGCGTCTCAGGCGTGTGGCCGTTTGATCATGTGCATCTGTGGCGTTCGTTTTACCGTCGCAGCCGCGCTAGAGTGGTTGTGGGTGACTCGATTACGTTGATGCAGAACGGAGAGGGAAAGAAAGGATTGCATGACGATACGCAAATCATACGTCATGCCATTCGAAGCCTCGCAAGGTTCGACGCTCAGCCGGATTGACGGCAGTATGGCTGTCGCGTTTCTTTAGCATGAAACAAACTCATGCGCGTTAACAGGAGAGTTCATATGCAGGTGTTGCGACAAAGCCGATCAATTCTGATTCAGATGCTATTGGCAACTCTGGTCGTTGCAGGGTTGGCTATCTATTTTTCCGACACGCTGGTGATGATCTATGCTTCCCATCAGCAAACATCGGCTGGTTATGTATTAAATGGTTTGATTTTTTTCCTGTTCCTGTTGGGCATTATTCGAGCGCTGATGTTGTTGTTTAGCTATGATCGGGAAGAAAGGGAACTTGCTCAGGTTCAATTCAATCTGAATCAGGGGCAGGGCGCATTGTTGCAAGGCATTTCTCCGGCAGCGATTATTGCCGTCAGAGTGGAAACGCTGGAAAACATGCGAATGCAGCATGTGCCGGTTCATCATCAGGCGTTAGCCGCGACATTGCTGGCATGTGAAAGTACGCGCACTGGCTTAATTCGCTTTATTCATAATATCCTGATTCTGTGTGGTGTGCTGGGCACGATTATATCCTTGTCCATTGCCCTGTTCGGCGCTTCCAGCCTGCTGGAGCAAGCGGTGTCATCCAGCGGTATGGGTATGGTGATTCACGGCATGTCTACGGCGCTGTCGACTACCATGACAGCCATCGTATGCTATCTGTTTCTGGCCTATTTCCTGTCTGCAATTCAGAATATGCAAACGCGATTTCTGAGTCGAGTTGAAGAAATGACAGCGACACGGTTGCTACCCATGTATCAGATTACCGAAGAAGTAGTCACACAGCATGCACTGGATCTGGTTCGGGAGGCACATCTGCTGGTGCAATCGCTGCATGATAAAATTGATGCGATTGATTCCGAATCAGTTCGGCTGGAAATGGAACAGGCTCGTGCGCAGGCGCAGGTTCAGCATGAAGAGATGCTGGCTCAGTTACGCCAGCTATCCGATGTCATGAAAGATGGCTTCAGGTTGCCGGAGGCGTAAGTCATGTCGTCCGGATTTGTAGATCTGCGTCTGAATGACGGGCAGGCCAGCGAAGATAGTTTCTGGCCATCGTTCACCGATATTATGATGGTGATCGTGCTGATTTTTCTACTCGCCATGCTGACATTACTGCTTAAAAACATGGACCTTGTGCACCAACTGCGCGCATCGCTGGATGCGGAACGGGCAGCTACAGCGCAGGTGCATTCCACCACTGATATCAATACACAACTCAATATGCGCCTGAAACGCCTGGAGGAACAGGCGGCCATGCTGCAAATGCGCCTGATCAACCTGGGCGAAGAGCATAGCCGATCACTGGCGCAACTGGACAGAAGCCAGCAGCAGAATACACAATTGAAAGCCAACCTGTCCGCGCTTACTCAGGCTCGCGATGTCGCACTGACTGAAAAGCAGGCTATGGAAAATAAACAGGCCGAACTGATGGCTACGCTTGCTTTGCGTGCGCAGGAATTGGCTGCTCAGCAACAACAGTTTGAAGCGAAGCTGGCAGAACAGCAGCATTTGTATGTATTGAAAACAGAGGAGCTGGGGCATCTGAAGAGCAGCAGTGATACACAATTGGAGCGGATGAAAAAACTGGAGCTGGAGTATGCCAATCTGGAAACCAAGTATAATCGCCTGATTCGACCAGCCCGCTCGTCGTTGGGAAAAGTGGTTGTGCTGGTGCGATATCACAAGATTGGCGGCAAGTTGAATATTGAAGTCAAGGGGCCTGCAGACAGGGATTATCAGCCAGTCACCGGCACTGTATTGCACAAGCGCTTGTCTGCCATGCAGCACAAACATGGCAAGAAATTGTATGTGCGCATTATTTTCCCGGATGATAGCGGCTTATCTTATACCGAGGCATGGAATCTGACTGAATCCCTGCTGCGCTTGTACGATTATTATTATCAGGAGTGAATTGTAAGAAAATAAATGTAATGCCGACTCAAGCACTTCATAACCCCGACTTGGGAAAGAGGAGAAAGACTATGAAGCAAATCACAACCTTGGCAGCAGCCATTTTGCTGGCTATGGGCTTGGCATCTGCGCCGGCGTTTGCAGGGCACCATGAGATGAACCCGTGTAATCCATGCGCCATGAAAGACGGTATGAAGCATAATCCTTGTTCAATGAAGGATCAAAATCCGTGCTCCATGAAAGGGCATGAGATGAACCCATGCAACCCGTGTAGTATGAAAGGCAAGATGGATCATGAAATGAATCCGTGCGCTATGAAAGATAAAGCTGAGCACGAAATGAACCCGTGTAATCCGTGCGCTATGAAAAAGCATGGTCATGATAAAGATGATTAATATGCGTTATGTCTTGATGTTGACCGCAATCTTCATGCTGGGGGGCTGTTCCTATGCCTCGTCTGCCTGGGACGGGATGACTGGAAACCATAATCCATGTTCCATGAAGCATAATCCATGTAGTATGAAGCACAATCCCTGCAATCCATGTGCCATGAAACATAAAATGAATCCGTGTAATCCGTGTTCTATGAAATAACTCCATAAGCATAAAAGCGTCAAACCTGACCCCGGACGTCCGCGTTCGGGGTCTTTTTGTTGGTATGTAAGAAAATAAAAACGGCTTCGACTCAAGCATTCATTACCCGTTTAGGGAAAAGAGGAGAAAGCCTATGAAGCAAATTACAACGCTGGCAGCAGCGATTTTACTGGCAATGGGACTGTCAGCCGCGCCTGCATTTGCCGGTAATAGCATGAACCCGTGCAACCCGTGTGCAGCAAAACATAAGATGAACCCGTGCAATCCATGTTCGATGAAAAAGGCCATGAATCCGTGCAATCCATGTGGCATGAAGAAAAAGATGAACCCGTGTAGTATGAAGAAGGCTATGAATCCATGTAACCCATGCAGTATGAAGAAAGCCATGAACCCATGCAATATGAAGAAAGCCATGAACCCATGCAATCCGTGTTCCATGAAGAAAATGGCCAACCCGTGCAACCCATGCTCAATGAAAGCTGCTAAGGGTCAGTGGGGTACGCCTGGCAACCAATCGATTCGCAAGCATGCATTTGATAATCAGCAGCAGGCTGTTGCCTATGGCAAAAAGCTGTGGAGTGATGAAAAGCTTGGTACATCAGGTGTGGCCTGCCTGTCTTGTCATGCCGATTATCAGTATCTACACCTGGAACGTAATCAGAACTTTCCGCATTTCGTGAAAATGGTCGGCGATGTAGTATCACTGGATCAGATGATTAACTACTGTATGCTTAACCCGATGAAGGGCAAGCAGTGGGATAAAAACTCAAAAGAATTGACTGCCATGAGTGCTTATTACCGCGCCTATCGTATGCAGTATAGAAGAGACCACCGTAAATAATCCGGCTTGATCGGGTTTGAACAAGGCGACCCATGGACGGGTCGCCTTTTTTAATGGAGCATTTCGATTGGAGCATATCAATATGGTGAGAAAACAATGAATCAGCTGACGCGGCAGATTTGGCTGGCGACAGGACTGCTGGTTATAGGCATCGCTTTGGCAGCGGCTGCCATTGACCCCGGTCTGCCGGATGCTTATTGGGATCAGCCGCAAGCCACACAGGGCAAAGCTCCACATGACTGGTCGGCACTGGAATCGAATCTGCGGCCCGAAGCCTGCGCCCAATGTCACAGTGAACAATTTGATGTCTGGAAGAACAGCCTGCATGCACACGCCTATTCACCGGGTATGATTGGCCAGTTTCCTGCCATGGGCGCTCAGGAGGGGAATAGTTGTCTGGTCTGCCACGCGCCGCTTGCCGAACAGCAATATCGTGATGAGAACGATATGAATCAATCGCTTGCTTTGAAATTAACGCACCCGGAAGGGTTCGATCATCAGGCGGATCTCGATAGCTTGGCATTGCCACTCAGGCATGCCGGTGTGAGTTGCGCGGTCTGTCATGTGCGTGGCTGGCAACGCTTTGGCCCGCCACCGAAAAAGACTGGCGCAACAGGTCATCAGAATACACCTGCGCATGGTGGGTTTACGGCTACGCGTGCATTCGAACAATCCCAATTCTGCGCATCATGTCATCAGTTTCCGCAATCTATGGCCATTAATGGAAAACCTTTGGAAAATACTTTAACTGAATGGAAACAGAGTGATTTTTCAAAGAAAGGTATGACTTGCCAGAAGTGTCATATGCCGGATCGCAGGCATGAGTTTCGTGGCATTCACGATCCCGAAATGGTCAGGAAAGGTTTGACGTTCAAGCTGGCAAAACGCAAAAACACTGCCGTGTTCACCATGACTTCGACCTGGATCGGCCATGCTTTCCCAACTTATGTGACGCCGAAGGTCGTGATTTTAGCATCGGCGATGGATGCCAACGGAAAGGAGTTACGCCATTGGCAATGGGAGATTATTCGCGAAGTGGGCTATGATGATGGATGGAAGGAAATGAGCGATACGCGCCTGATGCCCGGAGAAAGTCGTGATTATATCGCCGGGCCCCTGCCTGAAAAAACAAGCCTTGTGCGTTATCGGGTGACAGTTATTCCCGATTATTTCTACAAGGGCGTTTATCAGGGGCTGCTGGCCGACAATATGACGGAAATCGCCAGAATACACATTTCTCATGCTGTAGTTCGGGCTGATAAGGATGATTATGTACTGTACGAAAAAGCAATGCCTTTTTCCGGCTTGCATGAACCTGCCGTGCATTGAGACTTGCCCTGAAAGCAATCTGTCCATATTCTGCATCCATTGTTTTCACAGGGGAGTAGCATGATTCGAATCGTTGGTTTATTGGCTGTTTTGATGTTTCAGTTTGGTATTCATGCCGGAGTTAGCGCAGCAGCGCCTGCTGTCGGAGATACCATGACCGAGAGGGTTACAGGCATGGATTTTGTCTGGGTGCCGCAAGGTTGTTTTCAGCCGGGAAATCTGAGTAATGCAGCTGTAACGAAACCGGTAGTCGAGCAAGTGGTAGATACCGGCATTATTCAATCGGGCATTGTAGGTGGAGGGCAGGTTCAGGAATCCAATGCACTGGATGATGCCCTGAATGAACCAGCAACCCCGTCCGCAGTCGAGCCTGTTTTTATTGATCAGGCGGTGAGTGCCCCGGATCAAGTGGATAAAAGTAAGCTAACCTGTATCAACAAAGGTTTCTGGATGGCCAAATATGAAGTTACGCAGGGCCAATATCACAATATTATGGGCGTGAATCCGTCCGGCTTTAAAAAAGGTGATGATTACCCGGTTGAGCGGGTACGCTGGTTCGATGCACGCAAGTTTATCCGGCGCCTGAATAAGGTGACGGGAAACCATTTCAGATTACCGAGTGAAGCTGAATGGGAATATGCCGCCCGAAGTGCTGGCAGGAATCAGACCTACGGTGCTGCCGGCAACGCTAGTCAAGCAGGTTGGTATATGAGCAATAGCGACAATAGCACGCATCCGGTCGGCCAGAAGAAAGCCAACGCTTTGGGGCTGAACGATATGAGCGGCAATGTTTGGGAGTGGACGGCTGATTGCTGGAATGAATCGCCGGCTACCATGCCGAAAGACGGTTCCGTCAACAAGTCCGGTAATTGTGCTGCACGCGTTTTGCGTGGCGGCTCATGGTATGATGCCAAAGCACTCATTAAGACGACGTCACGCTTGTGGAATGATACCGACAAATTCGATAACAATAGCGGATTCCGCCTCGTCCACGATTGAATCAGGGTGGGCGCAAGGCAGCAATTGAATGCCTGAGATCTATTTTCCAGCGCTCAGTGAAGGCCGGTACGGCGCTGGAGAAAACCGGACAGTATTTTCAACCGCGTGAGCGCGGATTTTTGCATGAAATAGTCTACGGCGTATTGCGCCGACACTATTCGCTGGAAGCCGATTTCTCCCGATTCTGTAAAAGCAAACCCGATGATATCAGTGTGGCGGCGTTATTGGTTGGTACATATCAATTGCGCCATATGCGGGTGCCGACCCATGCCGCAGTTTCAGAAACCGTAGAGGCAGTTCGCCAACTCAATCCAAAAGCTTCGGGGTTTATCAATGCCGTATTGCGGCGTGTCGCAGATAGCGAGCCACCGCTAAAACTCAAACCCAATCAGCGGGCTGAATTGCCCAAATGGATGTATGCGCAGTGGCGCGATGCTTTCGGCGGCGATGCCGTTCAGGGCTTTTGTGAGGCATTAAAACAGCCGCCATCGCTTTGTGTGGCGGTGTTTGTGAATCGTGATGCATGGATAGCACAACTTCGTGAGTCTGGCATTGAGGCTGAGGCAGGCGAATTATCTCCCTATGCCGTATTGTTGCCGGCCGGAACGCCGGTCACAGCACTGCCGGGTTTTGATCATGGCAGTTTTACGGTGATGGATCAGGCGGCTCAGGCTGCTGTGATGGCATTGGATTTGGGCAATCCTTCCGGTCTGATTGTCGATGTGTGCGCTGCACCCGGCGGCAAAACGGCACTGCTTTCGCATCGTTTTCCTGATGCGCGAATTATTGCGGTAGAATTAAATGGCAAGCGCATGGTTCGCCTGCTCGAAAATCTTGATCGTCTGAAATGTTCCAATGTGTCTGTGCTGCAAACCGATGCGCTAAACCTCCCGTTTGCAGACTGTTCTGTTGATGCTGTGCTACTGGATGCACCCTGTTCGGCATCCGGCATTTTGCGTCGCCATCCCGATGCAAAATTTTTGCATGACGCCGATGATGTGGAAGTGCTGTCGCGTACGCAGCGAAGTATGGTGCGCGAGTCATTGCGGGTGCTCAAATCGGGCGCAAATCTGACGTATGCCGTCTGTTCGATATACCCTGAGGAGAATGAGCAGGTGCTGGATGGGATGGGTGGCGTTTCAGGCATGCGGCGGTTATTTCCGGGCATCAACAACGATGGTTTTTTCCATGCCTGCATTGAAAAACGTAGCATTGAGAACTTATGAGCGAAGGTGAATTCACATTGATCGACCGTTTGTTTAAGCATGCCGGCGGCAGCCGCAAAGCCTTTACTCAGCTCGGGATCGGTGATGATGCATCGATTCATCGGCTTGAAACAGGCATGGAACTAGTGGTCAGCACCGATTCGAGCGTGCAGGGCGTCCACTGGCCGGATGACTTTCCTCTTGATCTTGCTGCCGACAGGGCAGTGTGTTCGGCCTTGTCCGATCTGGCCGCCATGGGTGCGGAACCGGTGTGCGCATGGCTGAATGTGATGGCGAATGATAACCATGCCGTGGAATCCATGGGCGCAGGTTCGACTCGTGCGCTAAAACGTTATGATGTGGAACTGGCAGGTGGCGATACCTGTCGTTCAGCCACCAATGCCATCAGCGTGACCGTGGCCGGCCAATTGCCGGAGGTCTCTGCCATGCGCCGGGATGCTGCCCTAACCGGAGATAATATCTGGCTGGCCGGTAGGGCAGGGGTTCATGCGCTCGGGTTACAGCAATGGTTAAATGGCCTGAAAGACGGGGGATTTGTACCATGCTTTGAAACGATTACGCCGCAATTGGAAACGGGCATGCAACTGCGTAAAGCAGGGGTTGCTTGTTGCATTGATGTCAGCGACGGTCTGCTACAGGACGCCGGGCATATCGCAGAAGCTTCGGGCGTTGGCATGGATATCGAGATCACATCCCTGCCGGACTGGAATGTACTTTGTCAGGCAGTGGGGGATGCGTCGGCTTTGCAATTGATGGCGCATGGTGGCGAAGATTACGCCTTGCTGTTTACGGCTCCGGCGGGCATCTATTTTCCAGATGGGCTGGCTGTTTGTATTGGTCATTGCAGGGAGGATGCAGGCGTGAGTTTGCGGGTGCATGGCGAAAAAACAAATGTGGAGAAAGCGGGATTTGACCATTTTGGCTGAACGCACATTCAATCACTGGGTAGCAGCCGGTTTTGGCAGCGGCTGGTTGCCCAAAGCACCTGGCACATGGGGATCGCTGGCCTGTTTGTTGCCGGCATGGTTCATATTGGCATGGACGGGCGTGGCAGGTTTGTTGATTGCCAGCGGACTTGTCCTAGCCATCGGTTGCATTGTCTGTGCGATCGTATTGCCCGGAATGAAAGATAAAGATCCGGGCTGGATCGTGATTGATGAATGGGCGGGTCAGTGGCTTTGTCTGGGTCTGCTGATCCCTTTTTTGGGTGACGGTGTTATGTCATTTTTGATTGCATTTTCTGCCTTCCGGCTATTTGATATCTTCAAGCCGTGGCCGGTTTCTCTGGCTGAAAAGATTGGGCCGCCGTGGTGGTCAATTATGGCGGATGATGTGGTGGCTGGATTGATGGGGGCTGCAGTTGTGATTGCCGGTTTTACGCTGGCAGGGTTCTGAAATGACGGTTCAACGTACAAAAAATGTCGCATTGATTATCTCCGAATCAGGTTTGCAAAGTTTGATGGCTGCCGGTGTTTCAACCGCTTGGGTAAAAGCATGGCTATTGTCGGCAGGCGCGACAGATGTGTCTCTCGCTCTGCTTGAATCAGATGGATGGGAATCAGACTTCTGGCATGATGCAAAGGCTGACTGGCTGTTGTTTTTTGCTCGCGAGGATGAACTGGAAATTGTAATGCAGCAGCATGGGGTAGGCGAATCGTCTGAATCCACCTGTCTTATGCTGGATAATCCGCCGCGCAATTGCCTGCATTATAGCAACAACGGCAAACGGGTTGTTCTGCTGCCTGTGGGCGATATTGCCTATCAACGTAATTTATGGCTGTCGCTGTTTAATGATAGAAAACCGTTATTGCCGCTGTACGTACGGGCAGACGATACATTGCCGATTTCACTGGAACCCGGCTTGAGTGCCGCTATTTCGGAACCTTCCGATGATTGCCTGAATGCAAGCGGCTTGTTGATCGAAGAACAGGTCATCGCCAGCTTGAAACAGCGCAGACTTTTGATTCGAACGGTGGAGTCGTGTACGGCCGGTGGTATTGCAGCGCGCCTGTGTCGCGTTCCCGGCGCATCCGAGGTGGTGGACAGGGCATGGGTCACTTATAGCAACAATGCCAAACAGGAAGAGATGGGCGTTGCTGCCACATTGCTGGAACAACACGGTGCAGTGAGCGAAGCGGTGATTCGAGCCATGGCGGAAGGCGGAGCGGATGCAGCGCATGTCTGCGTAGCCGTCAGTGGCATTGCCGGTCCCGGCGGCGGTACTGTTGTGAAGCCAGTTGGAACGGTGTGGATTGCATTTGCCATGGCGGGACATGGCACGGTAAGCCAATGCGTAAACCTGCCCGGAGCAAGGTATGAAATTCAGTCGCGAACCGTGATTGCCGCGTTGAACTTTTTGCTCACTGAGGTGGAGTGATTTCACCGCTCATCATAATTTTCCCCTGCTATGCTCCTGATATTCGAGGTGAGACATGAAAAAACTGATGATCGTGCTGATATGCCTGACAGGTCTGGCCGCATGCAAGGCGCAGGTGGTTGGCATGCAGCAGCACCCGTCATTTACATACGAAACGGCCATGCAAAGTCGCTTTATCATTGGAGGCGTCGTATCAACTGTGAGTTCGCTTGATGATATAACGCGCGTGCGCTTCAGTGATTTGATGGGGCGGACGTTTGCCGAAGAAAAGCCCGAACTGACCATGGTTCGCGCAGGTTTCCTGATCAATACGATGGGCCATGAACCATTCGATAAAATGCTGGATGCATATCGTGAAACCGGCGTGCTTGATGCAAACGATGCCGCGCTGATTCGCCATGCCTTTCCCGATGCCCGTTATTTTATGTTGGCTCGTATCGAACAGGATCAGGTTAGCCAGAATCACGATGAATCAGAAACCGATGTGGCTGATTCCCCCGAAGATGCTAAAAAAGGCGATTATGATCAGGTGCGCGTTGGTGTATCGCTGACCACGACGCGGGAAATGGGTGCGACACTGACCATTTATGATCTCAAACAGGATGTTCTGGCATGGACGGGCTACGTCAATGGCTCGGAGACCAACAGCAATGATTCTTCGCGCACCTTCAACAAGGACAAACGGTGGTCTGAGGAACTGGTTGATGCGTTTGTCGATAACCTGACCGGCTTAAACAGCGGCGAATATCCTGCTGCACCATCGCGGGATGAAGTGCTGTCGGATATCTTTGAAGGCTTCGCCGAAAATATGCCGGAGCCGACTAAGCATCATTGATGTTAGCCTGGAAAAAACATTTTCAGGTGAGTTGATTCCATTTCGTACTGCCTACTTGATTGCCTTCAGACTAAAACTGTCAAATTTTTCCAGGTCCTCATGCGCATTGCCTCCTCTGGATGCGAATATACCGACTCTGTAACCTGGCCTGAGTTCAGTGTATTCGCCAATGGTCCGCCATTCGCCTTTATCATTCAGGAAAGATGCAATGAATTTTCGCTTGATGCGCTGTATGCGTAGAGAGATTTCCCGCTCTTTTACTGCACCTTTAAACTTGCCCTGATAGTCAGGTATCCATGCTCCTTTTCTCATTTTAGAGAAGTGCACTGCATCAGTGTTCCAACTGGCGCCCCAAGCATTTGAAGCTGCAAAAACAATCCCGTTTGCTTTGTCCTTATAGAGCATGAGCCCTGCATTCTGGTTGTTTCCCCAACTGGAATTGGAGTCGGAACGGCTGAATTTCATTTTCAGGGTAATTTCATACTCGCCTTTTAATTCCTGTTTGAATAATACAAAATTGGTGGGGTTGAAATATCCATCCTTAGCGGTATCGGTAAGAATCTGAAGGGAACCTTCTTCGATGATCATACTGTCTTCATTGGGGTTGATGACTTCCCACTGATCAGAAAGAGCCGCATCATTGAAATCGTCCTGGAAATCTTCTGCCATCACTGCGCCAGACATCAGTAGCGCTATCACGCCAATCATCATTGTTATTGGTTTATACATATGCACTCTCCTTGGTCGTTTTTAATTGTTCATACTGTTGCGATAAACCAGATAGCTATTCAATTGTCTTCAAGGTAAAGGTATCAAACTTTTCCAGATCTTCATGGGCATTACTACCTCTGGCAGCAAAGATGCCAATTCGATATTTCGGGCTAAGTTCAGTATATTCTCCAATGGTTTGCCATTGTCCTTTGCTATTCATGTAGGAAGCAATGAATTTTCTCTTGATTCGCTGGATGCGCAGAGATACTTCTCGCTCCTTTACGGCGCCTTTATAGTTGCCCTTAAAATCCGGCAACCATCCCCCTTTTTTCATTTTGGCGAAATGGACTGCATCAGTGTTCCAGCTGCTACCCCAAGCATTTGAAGCCGCAAAAACTATCCCGTTTGCTTTGTCCTTATAGAGCATGAGTCCTGCATTCTGATTGCTTCCCCAATTGCTGGCGGAATCAGTGCGGGTGTATTTCATTTTCAAAATAATTTCATACTCACCCTTTAATTCATGATTGAGCAAAATAAAGTTGGTGGGATTAAAGTATGAGTCCTTTGATATATCGGTGAGAATTTGAAGGTGGCCGTCTTCAACAATCATACTGTCTTCGTTAGGGTTGATGACTTCCCATTGATCAGAAATAAATTCGTCATTGAATTCATCCTTGAAGACGATCTTGGTTTCAGGTTTTTTTTCAACCGGTTTTGGTTTGACTTCAATCAATTCTTTTTTGACTTCGGCAAAACTCTTCGCGAGTTCTCCGGCGTTGGATGCCGAAAAATATTTACCGCCGCCATTTTTGGCGATGCATTGCAATTGCACTGCTTCGTCTTTTTTGACATCAAAGCCGACCACATGAATTTTCAGATTGACGCCAGCTTCGCGCACGGCTTTGGCGGCAGCACATGGGTCGGCATTGCAGCTCTCCTTGCCATCGCTGAGAACAACGATGGATGTCGGCGCATCTCGCTTCTTCAACTGTTCAGCGGCAAATTGTATGGACCTGGTCAACGGCGTTTTACCTTTCGGGTTAATGGATTGAGCGGCGCTGATAACAGAATCCTTGCTCGAACCCAGCGATGCCAGTGTTTCAATATCGCTGCAATCGCCTTCCTTACGGTGTCCGTAGGCAACCAGGCCG
>CAYUBK010000034.1:0-15850 GCA_964442955.1 uncultured Zetaproteobacteria bacterium
GAGCCAGCAGATTTACAGTCTGCCCCCTTTAGCCACTCGGGAACCTCTCCGTTACGTACTCTCACAGGCATGACCCATAAGGTCAGCCCAAAAGGGCGCGCGATACTGCATCTTTGCTGTGCACTGTCAAGAAACACATCAAAAACGACTTAAATGGAGCCGGCAACAGGAGTCGAACCCGTGACATCCTCATTACAAGTGAGGTGCTCTACCAACTGAGCTATGCCGGCAAGGGTGGCGCATCATACCGAGCAAACAACTGAACTCAAGCACGAATTGAAAATGTTTATTTTGTTGTCGAGACGACATGTTTAAATTGTAGGCTCCCCGGCCCTGGCATGCAATTTTTCGCGGTTATCACCCCTCCAGATACGCCAACACCGGTGGTGGGACTAATGCTGACACATCACCGCCCATGCCGGATATTTCGCGGATAAAACGTGAGGAAACAAAGGTATAGTCTTCCCTGGCCATAACAAAGGCTGTTTCAATGTCTGCATCCAGGCGGCGATTCATGGTGGCCATTTGAAACTCATACTCAAAATCGGAGGCCGCACGCAAGCCACGTAATATCGCATTCGCCTGATATTGATGCGCCAGATCAACCAACAGTCCGGAAAACCGCGCGATTTCGACCTGGGGCTCAGCCTTGAATGTCTCACGCACCATATTCACGCGAGTTTCCACATCAAACATCGGCCCTTTGTTCGGATTATCAGCCACTCCGATCACAATGCGATCGAATAATTTCAGACCACGCGTCACCACATCGACATGGCCCAGCGTAATCGGGTCAAATGTTCCAGGATAAATAGCTGTGCGGCTCATTCAGCCTCCATAATGCAAGTGAGTAAATCAACCATGCCACAGACCATGTTCACTGACAATTCCGCTCAGGTTGGCATTGGGGGTCACATCAAAAGCAGGGTTGTTGGCCGATACACCCGATGTTGCAATACGAATTTCCTGAATATCCCCGATTTCCCCTATACCATTCATATATAATACCTCCTTGTCGTCACGTTGTTCAATCGGAATATCCCTACCACTCGGGCATGCTGAATCAAAAGTAGAGCTTGGCGCTGCCACATACATGGGCACACCATGCTCTCTGGCTGCCAACGACAAGCCATAAGTGCCAATTTTATTGGCCACATCACCGTTAGCCGCAATGCGATCTGCTCCGACAACGATTGCATCCACCTTGCCCTGTGCCATCATCCATGCCGCAGCGCCATCGGCCTGAATCTGGCAATCAATGCCCTCCTGATTCAACTCCCACGCAGTCAGACGTGCCCCCTGCAGCCTGGGCCGCGTTTCATCCACCCAGACAAATGGCTTTTCACCCGCCGCAGCCAAATGATAAATACCGGCAGTCGCCGTGCCCCAATCCACCGCCGCCAGCCAGCCAGCATTGCAGTGGGTGAGAATCCTGCACTGACCGACTGCGATCAACTCTGCCATTGTGGCTCCAATGCGTTGATTGGCCGCCACTTCTGCATCCGCATAGTTTTGAGCGTATTCAATTATCTGGTTCGCCGTTGGCGATGTTTCGGCACATGCAAGCATCGCATTACAAGCATGGAACAAATTCACAGCAGTCGGTCGCGTTGCCCGAAATCTGGGTAACCAGTGGTCAAAAAAATGCATTGCATCCACTTTCCATGCCAGCGCTAAACCATACGCTGCAGCCGCACCAATACTCGGCGCTCCACGCACCTGCATCGTATCAATCGATAGCGCAACATCTTCTGGGGACACACTGACAACCTGTTCAAACCGATGCGGTAATAAGCGCTGCTCAATCCATTGAACACCTGCTGATTCAACATGCCAGTTCACCGCCCTAAAATGACGTCCATTCACACGCAAGCGTCACCTCCCTAATTCAAATATATAAACATAACTATTCGTTTATAAAGAATAAATTAACCTCTAAGCTTTCGTAGGACGCCATCCAGCTCCGCCGCTTGTGTATAGAGAATACGCATCTCGCCTGAACCATTCCTTTTGCACACAATCTCCACAGGCAATCCAAGCTTCCGGGTCAATTCATCCTGTAGCGCCATCACATCTGCATCCACTTCTTTTTCCTTTGTTGCTGTCGGCTCTTTGGCAGCTTTTTTTGCCTCTTTTTCCATTTGCCGAGCACTCCAGCCCTTCTCAACACACTGGTGTGACAGTTGCTCTGCGATGGGTGCTGGTAAACCCACCAGAGGCCTAGCCTGACCCATACTCATTTCCCGTTTTTCAATCATTGTTTTTATTGTATCAGAGAGCTGAAGTAAACGGATAAGGTTACTGACCTGCACTCGTGACACACCTATCTTTTCCGCCACCTGTTGTTGGGTGCAACCAAACTCGTCTATCATTCGACTGTAGGCGCGACCCGACTCAATCGCCGTTAAATCATCACGCTGTTCATTCTCAATAATAGCCAGTTCAAGCGCCTGTAAATCATTTACACTCCGGATCACCGCCGGAATTTCTGATAGGCCCGCAGCCTGCGATGCACGCCAACGCCGCTCTCCGGCAATCAATTCGTAGCCATCACCTTGAGGCCGCAGCAGAATCGGCATCAACACGCCTTCGCTACGAATGGAATCAGTCAATGTTTGCAGTTCACTGTCAGAAAAGTTGCTTCTTGGTTGATAGCTATTGGGCTTTATTTTGGAAATCGGTATATTCGTTGTCTGCCGCATCACCTCCGGTGTCGGAGTATCCCCCAGCAAAGCATTCAGCCCACGTCCTAATCCACGATTTTTTACTACTGCCATCATTTTCTCCCTTACCTGCTTTGCTCCGGCTTCAAACTTTTCTGCGATGCATAAATTCTTTGGCTACAGTTAGATATGCCTGCGCCCCTTTTGAGCGCACATCATGATACATGACAGGGACACCATAACTTGGCGCTTCAGACAAACGCACATTTCTCGGAATGACTTCTTCAAACACCTGTGATCCAAAGTATGCCCGCACATCCTTTTCAACCAACGTAGATAACTTGTTACGCCGGTCCACCATCGTTAACAAAATTCCCTCCATGCTCAACTCAGCATTCAAGGCCTGTCGAATGCGACGAATCGAGTCCATTAGTTGCGTCAATCCTTCCATAGCATAAAATTCTGTTTGCAAAGTGACCAAAACCTGATCAGATGCTGTCAATGCATTTACTGTCAGTAAGCTTAATGCAGGGGGACAATCGATAAATACATAGTCAAAATTCTGGCCTGTATAGCTTGCAAAGGCCTGATGCATACGTAGCTCTCGCCCCATTTCCGTCACCAGCTCCACTTCCGCACCAGCCAAATCCATGCTGGCAGGAAGCAAGTATAATCGCTCACAGTCTGTATCAACAATACTATCCACTAATGCGCTCTCTCCCATCAACACATCATAGGTACCTGATGTTACCTGATTCTGGTCCACGCCAAGGCCGGATGTGGAGTTGCCTTGTGGGTCCAGATCTATCAACAACACACGTTGATCCAAGGCTGCCAACGATGCTGCTAAGTTAATACTTGTCGTTGTTTTACCAACCCCTCCTTTTTGGTTAGCTATAGCAATCACGGGGCCCAATCCCTGATGTTTCACGTGAAACCTCCTATGGTTGAACTAACATTTATACTGATAGCAACGGATAATCTGAGTGTTCTCATCCAAGTCATCCATTTCAATCGCATACTCACCTGAAACGCTCCAACCATCAACATCAACCGACCCGCGCGACCTAGGTACCGGCAAAACTGCAATCGCTCCAAGGTTCACGTGTCTGCTACACATCTCTAGCAACTGTTGCTCATCAGCAACAGCCCTAGCTACGCATATATCCACCCCTAATGACGGCAGCGCATCGATATCTTCATCATAAACCTCAGCATTCAAAGCCAGCTTGCGAACCACATGTCTGAGAAACTCAGCACGTTTTTTTCTTCGCTCTACCAGCACACCAGTCAATGCGGAGTTAGAAATAATCAACGGAATGCCCGGCACGCCCATACCGCTTCCGATATCCAACATGCGCCCGCACTCAGGCACCCATTCGGACATTGCCAATGATGGCTTAATGAATCGAGTGAAAAACAAGTCGCCATCTGAGATAGAGGTTAGATTGAGAGCTTTGCGAAACTTCAGCACCTCATGAACATAAGCCAGGCACAAATCAGCCTGCATGACCTTTCCTTAAATGAAGCATCAGTGTTGTCAACGAAGCAGGCGTCACCCCTGAAATACGTGACGCTTGCCCAAGGGTTGATGGCCGCACACTCTCCAAACGCTGTTGGCACTCAACACTAAGACCAGAAACTTTAGAGTAATCAAATGAACCCGGAATACGCTCAGACTCCATCTTTCTGAATCGATTCACTTCATATGCCTGCTTATCCAGATAACCATCATAGTGAACTAAGGCAAGCAAGGATCTCATATCCATAGGGCTGAATGCCCCTTCAAGACCCAACAGGGCCATAGCCTTATGAGCCTCTACATCGCTACGATGTGCAAATGAGGTGACGTTCATAGCTTGGGCAGGTGTTGGCAACCCCACGCATTCCAGTCGCTCCCTCCATACTTTCCCCGTTCCAATAACGGTAGACTGCGCTAGTGCAAGTCCGCGCTCCACCTTCGACCGTCTTGATTCAAATGCATTTTTACGTGCATCATCATACAGGCCCAGTTGAATTGCAGCATCTCCAAGCCTTAAGTCAGCATTATCTTCACGCAACTGAAGTCGGAACTCTGCTCTTGAGGTAAACATACGATATGGTTCAGTGACTCCTTTCGTAACCAGGTCATCCACCATTACGCCTAAATATGCCTGTGCACGATCAGGGACCCAAGACTCCAGACCCACGGCAAGGGCTGCCGCATTTATTCCAGCCAGCATACCCTGAGCTGCGGCCTCCTCGTAACCAGTCGTGCCGTTGATTTGTCCGGCATGAAACAACCCGCCAATCTTTTTTGTTTCCAGCGTAGGCTTCAATTCTGTGGGATCAACGTAATCATATTCGATGGCGTAACCAGGACGGATGATAATCGCATGCTCCAATCCGTAAATGCTGCGTATGAATTGCCATTGCACATCTATTGGCAAAGATGTAGAAATACCATTTGGGTAGATTTCATTGTGATCCCTGCCTTCAGGCTCTAAAAAAATCTGATGGCTGGATTTATCGGCGAAGCGAACAACTTTGTCTTCGATACTTGGGCAGTAGCGTGGACCGGTGCCTGAAATTTTTCCCGAATACATGGGTGAACGCGACATGTTCGCGCGTATAATATCATGACCCCGTTCGTTTGTTCTGGTAATCGCACAGGGAATTTGATCATTAGTTACTTGTCCATGCAGGCAGGAAAATGGTAAAACATCCGTTTCTCCATCCTGCTTCTCAAGTATATCCCAGTTAATACTTTTTTTATCCAACCTTGGTGGTGTTCCCGTTTTCAACCGACCCAACACCAACTCACGTTGGTATAACTCATCAGTCAAACCAAATGAAGGCGCATCGCCGGAGCGACCTGCAGGAATCGTTTTCTCACCAACATGAATCAACCCACTTAAAAAAGTCCCTGTTGTAAGAATAACCGATGAAGCCTGATGCTTCACATCAAACTCATCCAGAACACCGACCACTCGATCACCATCAAATAAAAAAGCTGAAATTGTCCCCTGATGCAGCGATATGTTCACATGCGAGTCCAGCAATTGGCGCATCACCATGTGATATACCCTTCTGTCACATTGCGCCCTTGTCGCTTGAACAGCAGGTCCTTTTCTACGATTCAGTACTCGGTATTGAAGTGCAGAGCGATCCGCTGCGATACCCATCAACCCTGACAGTGCATCTACTTCATGCACAAGGTGCCCTTTTCCAATGCCTCCAATTGCAGGATTGCAAGACATTTTGGCAATGGTATCTAGGTTCTGGGTAATCAGGCGAACTCGTGCACCTCGACTGGCGGCGGCCCATGCAGCCTCACATCCAGCATGCCCAGCACCAACAACAATTACATCAACAACATCTGGATGTTTCACGTGAAACTATTCTCCATGACCCACCTGCGCAGTGAGTACCAATTTATAAGCGGGAAGAACGATAAGGGTTGACTAGTCGACTAGCAATTAAAAAGGGCGGCCAGTGGCCGCCCTTTTTAAAAATAACAACAGCGAGTTATAAGTTAGCCTCTTGCAGCTTTTCTTTTTTCAAGCAAATCATGCACAATCGGAGTCAGAATCAATTCCATTGCCAATGAGAATTTAGAAGCAGGAACTACCAATGTATTGCGGCGAGACATGAATGAATCGTGTAACATAGCTTGTAACCACGGGAAATCGATACCCCATTTTTCTGGCTTACGAATCCTGATCACCATCATACTTTCATCCGGCGTGGGAACATCACGCGCAATAAATGGGTTCGATGTATCCACCAACGGAACACGCTGAAAGTTAATATCTGTGTTGGTGAACTGCGGGGTAATAAAGTGAATGTAGTCATGCATACGAGATAAAATATTATCGACAACCGCTTCCTGAGAGTAGCCACGCATGGCTGTATCTCGATGAATTTTCTGGATCCACTCCAGATTTACGACCGGCACCACGCCCAACAACAAGTCAACATAGGGTCTAACCTCTTCAACTCCGCCGTGAAGGCCTTCATAAAACAACAAATCAGAACCTTCGCCAACTTCACGCCAATCCGTGAACTTACCTGCATCCACACCATATACCTTGGCCTCTTCATCATCATGCACATAGGTACGTGCCTGACCTCGTCCAGTGCGCTGATATGAATCAAATAACTCGGCTATTTTGTCAAACAGGTTTGCCTCATCAGAGAAATGGCTCAAACGCTTTCCAGCCGCTTCAAATTCTTTGGCTTTAGCGCGAAACTCCATACGATCAAAACGGTGAAAGCAGTCACCCTCAATAATTGAAGGCGTAACATGTTCACGTCTAAAAATATGCTCAAGGGCGGCCTTGGCTGTGCTTGTACCTGCACCGGAAGAACCGGTAACTGAAATAACTGGGTATTTTGCTGACATATTCTATCTCCAAATAAATTCTTTTAAAATAGGAGGTTAGAATAGCCATCTCTGGTTTTTCTCTCCATCCCGCCCTCGATTTCTCCAAAAGGATGGCCATTATGCAGCAAACCATACCTACCTTTCAAGCAGAAAACGAAACAGGGCAAGCCACAAGCTTTATTTTCCGATGCAAAACTCAGAAAAAACTCGATCCAGGATATGTTCAATATCACCAATCCCAAGAATACCGCCTAGCAAGCTCCATGCAGTGCGCCACTCCATCGCAGTCAACTCCAATTGTTCCTCAGAATGAAGCATGCCCACCCCCCGCTGAAGATGTGACACAACATCCACCAATAGTCTTCGGTGGCGCTCTCGCGTCACCAGCAAGCCCTCATCAGCCAGATTCATATCTCCCAACTGTTCAGCCAGGGAGTCGGAAATTTGATCCAAACCCTGCCCCTGTTTAATGCTTACAGGTGTAAAGCAGGATGGAAAGCCCGAATCAACGAGGTCAGCCTTGTTCATCAGAAAAATATTTGCATCGCGGTTTGTCTTCCAAGTATCCGGCCGCGTTGCATCAGCAACAAAAATAATTGCATCGGCCTGCTCCGCAGCCGATTCGGCGCGCCGAACTCCTTCCTGCTCAATGATATCATCACTCAACCGCAACCCAGCCGTATCAGCAAGACGTACGGGAATACCATGGACTTCAAAATCGATTTCAAGTACATCGCGTGTCGTTCCGGGAATATCACTGACAATGGCACGATCTCGGCCAGCCAGGGCATTTAACAGGCTTGATTTGCCTACATTGGGGGCGCCGATAATCGCCACAGTTGCGCCAGCAAATAAGCGTTCGCCCAGGGGCGCAGTAGATAATAATGCTGAAATCGGAGAGATGATACTATCTTGCATCTGCTCGGAAAGGTGTTTAAAAAATAGTGGTGGGATTTCTTCTTCGGGGAAATCGAGACTGGCTTCAATATGCGCCACCAAGCCAGTCAGGCGATGCATCAGTTCCTCAATGTGCTGTCCAAATGCCCCCTGCAACTGCCGCATGGCCTGCTTACCTGCACGCACAGTAGCTGCATCAATGCATGCTGCAACAGCTTCAGCCTGAGATAATTCGATATTGCCGTTCTCGACCGCACGACGGGTGAATTCTCCGGGTTCTGCAGGCCTGCAACCGAGTTGATACAAGCGCCCCAGCAATGCACGCAACAACACAGGGCTACCGTGCCCCTGCAATTCAACGACATCTTCACCGGTATAGGAATTTGGGCCAGGAAAGAAGAGCGCCAAGCCTTCATCCAGTGCATCACCTGAATCATCTGTCCATTGCAGCAAGGTGGCTGTTCTGGGGCTTATCTGGTCACATCCTGTAATCTGTTGCAGGATCGATAAGGCTTGTGAACCTGATATACGTACAATTCCTACGCCGCCACGCCCGGCCGGCGTAGCGATAGCGGCTATCGTTGCAATGGATTCCAGCCGTTTAATCGACGTTCAGCCGCTTCATCACCAGTCGTTGCTGGAGAATAGATAGTACATTATTAACTACCCAGTACAACACCAGGCCGGCAGGGAAGAACAGGAATAGAACCGTAAAGATGGCTGGTAAAAACTGCATCACTTTTGCCTGCATAGGATCAGGCGGTTGCGGATTGAGTTTCTGCTGAATAAACATCGATGCGCCCATAATGACAGGCAACACAAAATAAGGATCCTGAACTGACATATCATGAATCCAGCCAATAAATGGCGCCTGCCGCATTTCAATCGACATCAGCAAGACTTTATATAAGGCAAAGAATACAGGAATCTGAATAATGATCGGCAAACAACCGCCCATCGGATTGACCTTATGTTTCTTGTACAAGCCCATCATTTCCTGACTCATGCGCTGACGATCTTCACCATGAAGCTCTTTTATTCTGGCCATTTCCGGTTGCAACTTGCGCATGCCTGCCATTGATTCATACGACTTTTGGGTCGGATAGAAAAAGATTAACTTGATGCACACAACCAGAATAATGATGCACCAGCCGAAATTGCCGAGATAGTTATACAACCATCCCAGAAATGTATGCATAGGCTTGGCAATAGGCGTAAACCAACCAAAATCCACTGATCGCTCCAGTTCCGAGCCCGCAGCCTCTAAGACAGGAATGGATTTGGGGCCAATATATAATTGAATGTTAAACAGAGCGTCTTTGCCCTCAACTTTACCGATATCAATCAGCCCTGCCTGATAAGAACCACCCTCGCCTTTGAAATAGTATGGGTAACTCTGTTCCGGATTGGCAATCAGAGCCGCGATAAAATAACGATGCATGATAGCTGCCCAGCCGCCCATCGATGTCATACGCTGGGCGCCTTTTTCATCCAGATCATCATAATCCGGCTCTACCAGTTTATCGTTAAGCAGAGCTGTTGGCCCCATATGTTCGTAAAATGTATTCAGTTTCTTATCCGGATTACGTTCCACAACCTGGCGATACATTTTCAGGCCAGCACCGTTGATAATTTTATCCGAAATCTCAATTTTATAACTACCTGGCGTCAGGCTAAACTGGCGCTGCCAGATTTGGCCCCCATCCAGTGTAGTATGTAACGTCAGTGATAATGCTTCCTGCTTCACCAGCGTAAAAGGCGCACTGCGTTTGACGCCCATAACGCCGGAATTGGCATACACAGCATGACCATGATCATTCATAAACAACACATCGACATTCGCGGCGCCCGGCTCGATGGACTGCTTGTAGTTCTTCAACGTACCCTGAGTAATCCAGCCTTTGTTGTTCACCTTGAGCTGGATTAAATCATTATTCAATACAAATGTTTCGCCGCTTTCCACAGGAGCAGGCGTTTCTGCCTGAACGACTTCTTCCGGAACCGGTGCAACAGACTGATTATCTGACGACATCAATGGAGGCTGTATATCATTGGTATCAGCAGTCGCAGTTTGCTTGCTGACTGCGACTGGAGCGGATTGCTGTTGCGCTAGCTGATCAGCTTCCTGTTGCGGAAACAACTGCTGCCAACCCAGTAAAACCACCATCGACAATGCAAAAGCAAGCAGCATATTGCGTTGTTCCATAATCTTCTCCCTGAAACTTCTAATATATACCCAAGTATTTGATATATATCATTAAAAATAAATACTTCCTGCCACTACGGCACAGGATCGTAACCGCCCTTTGAAAAAGGATGACAACGTAACAGACGTTTAAAGCCAAGCCAAATACCACGTAATACGCCATACCGTTCAATAGCTTCAATCATATAGGAAGAACAACTCGGCGTGTGCGCACAGTGACTCGGCATCACCGGTGAAATAAACCATTGGTAAAAACGAACCAGCAATGCAATCAATCTTCTCATGATTTTCGCCGTATAATCGTCATAGCATGCAGTAAATCCTGTGCAACCGATTGCATCTGAGTGGCACTTGTCGCTGGAATAATCAGCATGTCGATACCCATGGCGTGACAGCCACTTGTTCGAAATTTATTTCGTAATTGTCGTTTCAACCTGTTGCGCTGTACTGCATTGCCATATTTTCTGGATACAGCCATACCCAAACGACTATAACCCAATTGATTTACCCGATAAGTGATACGGAGGTTTCCAACTCTGATCCGCTTACCTTGTCGCATCGAACTAAAATCGGCTTTTGACCGCAATCGACACGATTGAGGAAATCGCAAGCGCAGAAATCAGGTGGACAAACGTCTGCGGCCCTTGGCGCGACGACGATTAATCAGTGCGCGGCCAGAACGGGTGGCCATACGAGCGCGGAAACCATGACGGCGTGCGCGACGAATTCGGCTTGGCTTATAGGTAAAGCTCATGGTTTTTCTCCTGTTCCCAAGGTTACTAAAAAAGGGTCGCGCATGATAAATACCATGGTCGTAGTGTCAAGAACACATCTTAAATATTTAACCGCACTGGATGATAAGCATGATGCATGTACTATTCAGGCAATGGCAAACATCTCGAACGAATCAATCTGGCAACAAGTTTCAGACTTACTGCAAATGGAAATTCCGGCATCCCGCTTTGATGCCTGGATTCGTTCGTTATCCGTACAATGTGATGGACAGGAACTGATCATCAACGTTCCCAGCAGGTTTTTTCTCGACGGATTGAAATCCGCTTATGGCGAACATATCACTCGTTTATCCCGCCTGGTTTCCGGCACCGATATACCGGTATCCTACAGGGTTGATGCATCACTCGCTAAAGTCGCCGATACCGTTCAAGCCACAGATTCAGTAGCACCGCCTTCATTACTGGTGGATGGATATATCGACCCCCGCTTTACCTTTGATAATTTCGTAGTCGGTTCCGGGAATGAATTCTGCCATGCTGCCAGCCGAGCGGTAGCTGATAAACCGGGTGAGATTTATAATCCCCTGTATTTGTACGGCGGAGTCGGCCTTGGTAAAACACATCTAATCAATGCTGTTGCCAATGCGTTGATGAACCGCAATCATTACCGTATTGCCTATCGCACCGGCGAACGCTTTACCAATGAACTGATTCAGGCCATTCGCAATGGCTCCACTGATCAATTTAGAAACCAGTATCGTCAGGTTGATGTGTTGATTATCGATGATATCCAGTTTATTGCAGGCAAGGATCGTACTCAGGAAGAGTTTTTCCATACCTTTAATGCCCTGCATGAAATTAAAAAACAGATTATTCTAACCTCGGACAGAAGCCCGCGCGAACTTACCAATTTGATGGAACGTCTGCGCTCACGCTTTAATTGGGGGCTGGTTGCCGATATTCAGGCACCGGACCTTGAAACAAGATTAGCGATCCTTTCCAGTAAAGCGGAACTGGCCGGTATTACGCTCGATGATAATGTCGCCCATCTGCTAGCTTCCCGGATTACCAATAATGTACGGGAACTGGAAGGTGCCCTGACCCGCTTAACCGCCCACGCCACTTTAACCGGTCGCACCATTAATATCGATTTCGCTCGCCACGTGTTGCGCGACTTACTTCATGAAGATGTGCGCGCTATCTCAATCGACGATATCAAAAAGAAAGTCGCTTCCTATTTCAATATCAATATACGGGAAATGACTTCCAGCAAACGCAGTAAAAATGTCGCTTATCCGCGTCAGGTTGCCATGTATGCCAGCAAGGAACTCACCACTCAGTCCCTGCCTGAAATCGGCAGTCAATTTGGTGGTCGGGATCACACTACGGTACTGCATGCGGTACGAAAGATTAAAAAAATGCGCGAAGAATCGGATGATTTTGATGAAGAAATGGGCAGAATTATTGCCTTGTTGAAACAATAATATCATGTTTATAATAAGCATCAAGACCTGTGGATAGTTTGAGTATAAAGTGATTGAACAACCATCAAGGCGCCGTAATGTTCAGTTATCCACATATCATAAACAGGGAGTTGTTGCCATTGTTCACATCATTGATAATACCTAACATGTTAGAACAAAAGGGTAATGTATGCTTACACACACTATCCACAGCCCCTATGATGATGACTATATTTTTTAATTAAAGAGAAAAGAGGAAGTAAGTATGAACATAACATTGTCCAGAGTGTCCTTGTTACAGGCCATTCAACGCTGCCAGAGCATTGTTGAGAAACGTCATACCATCCCCATTCTTGCTAATGTATTGCTACAAGCCGAAAACAATATGCTGTTAATCACAGCTACCGATCTGGAAGTAGGTTTACGCAGTCGCGCCGAAGCTCTGGTGGAGCAATCCGGTTCCATTACTGTTTCTGCAGCTAAACTGTTTAGTATTATCAAAGAGCTGGATGCCGATCAGGATGTCAATATGGAAACCGGAGATGGTTTTGTGTCGATCCGTAGCGGTCGTTCCCGTTTTCGAGTTGCATCGTTGTCTGCCGATGAATATCCGAGCTTAACCGAAGAAGTAAGTGAAACATCCATTTCCGTATCTGGCGCGACGCTGGCCGATATGGTGGCGGCAACCAGTTTTGCCATGTCCACGGATGAAACACGCAAGTATCTGACTGGTACCTTGTTTGAAGTCGATGAAGAACAAATGCTGCGACTGGTCACGACCGATGGCCACAGACTGGCTTTGTCGGAAGTGCGTTTACAACAAACAACTCTGGCCAGAAAATGCATCGTACCCAGAAAAGCGGTGATGGAAATTCGCAAACTGAGTGAAGAATGTCAGGAGCAGATCGAGTTGTTTCTGGGAGAACGCCAGATACGTATAGTTTCCGGTTCAAACATTCTGACCTCCAAATTGATTGATGCCCGTTTTCCTGTTTATCAGGATGTGATTCCGGCTAATCATTCGGCCCGCGTGATTGTTGCGCGTACTGAATTCGATCAGGTATTACGCCGTTCGATGATTGTCGCCAATGAATTTACCCATGATATCCGGCTGGTATTTACAGAGAAAGGCCTGGATATATCCGCCCACAATACTGAGCAGGAAGAGGCAGAAGAGCACATTGACGCAGATTATGATGGTCAGGAAACCGCCATCGGTTTTAATGGTCGTTATTTGAGAGATACGCTGGGCGCAATTCGTTCGGCCGCCGTGCGTATTGAATTGAAAGATGAATTGTCTCCGGTATTGATTAGCGGTGAAGATGATGTGCAGTCCAGGCATGTGATTATGCCGATGCGCATTTAACGGATTCAATGCTCAGGTGAGCGCTTCTGGTACTGATTTTCAACTTGCGACGCCGCTGATTATCAATCAGGTAAAAGTCAGGCACCTGCGTTGCCATGAAGCATTGGTATGGCACATATCACCCGGCCTGAATTTGGTGATCGGTGCCAATGGCAGCGGCAAAACCAGTCTACTGGAATCGGTATATCTGATGGCGCACGGGCGCTCTTTCCGGCAATCACGCAGTCCGTTTCTGGTTCAGCATGAACAGAGTAGTTTTATGATTCAGGGGCAGTGGAAACGCTTTGGCCCGATGCATCTGACGGTGGCCGGCAGAAAGGGTAAAACCTCTGTCCGCTTACAGGGCCGGGATATTCAGCGACGCAAGGATGTCAGTGAAAGTTTTCCGGTGCTGGTGGAAGCGCCGCAGGGGCGCAAAATTGTCGATGGCGCGCCGGGAGAACGCAGGCGCTGGCTCGATGCCTTGATGATGACCTGTTTTCAGGCGACACGTTTGCATTATGAGCGTTATTTGCGCGCAGTGATGCAGCGCAGTCGCTTGCTCAGGCGCCAGGTATTATCACATGAACTGGATGCCTGGGAAAAGCAGATCGTGCAACATGGACTGCAAATTGTCAGTACACGTCGGCAGCTCATGGTGGAAATCAATGACCTGTTACGGGATGAACAAGCTTTGACAGAAGATGCAGTATCGTTATCAGTGAGCATGCCGGACTATTCGGAAACCGTATGGCTGGAGCGCCTGAAGAGCAAACGCAGCGATGATGCCAGGGTCGGCAGTCTCAGATTTGGGCCGCATGTCGACGCCATCCATATCAGTTTTCAGGGCCGGGAAATTCGCAGCGCGGGTTCGCGTGGACAGCAAAAGCTGGCTGCGATAGCCTTGAAGATGGCAGAATGCGCACTTTGGAGCAGATATCGGCGTCTGATTCCTGTTTTGTTGCTGGATGATTGTCTGGAAGCACTGGACAGGCAGCGCCAGCAGCGGTTGTTTGAAAGATTGGAACGTAGCCCGGCCCAGATTTTGATGACGGCGCCCGATGGCGTGGAGATTTCTGCCGAAATGGATATTCATATTCAGATCTTAACGAAGCAAGGCTTATGCGATGGTATTGCAGGCCGGCAGTTGATGGCCATTCACGGTTCATCAGATAACGAAACGACGATGGAGGAAGCAGCATGAGCGCTTCTCAGCAAGCACAGGAATATACCGCCGACAGCATTAAAGTGCTGCGCGGACTCGATGCCGTGCGCAAGCGACCGGGCATGTATATCGGCGATACCGATGACGGCACCGGTCTACACCATATGGTCTTTGAGGTGGTAGATAACGCCATTGATGAAGCGCTGGCGAATTATTGCGATAAGATTGAAGTCATCGTTCATTCCGATGACTCAGTCACCGTGCGCGACAATGGACGTGGCATTCCGGTTGGCATGCATTCCGAGGAAAACCGCTCTGCTGCCGAAGTAATTATGACGGTGCTGCATGCTGGCGGTAAATTTGATGATAATTCGTATAAAGTGTCCGGTGGCTTGCATGGCGTGGGCGTGTCGGTGGTCAATGCCTTGTCCGAATCACTGGAACTGGTGATTCGCCGTGAAGGCAAGGTGCATTATCAGAAGTATCAAATGGGTGAGCCGGTTGAACCGCTGAAAGTGATTGGTGAAGCCAAGGGGACGGGAACAGAGGTGCGATTCCTGCCCAGCCTGGATATTTTTTCGCATCGTAATATGTCGTTCGATCTCCTCGCGTCACGTTTGCGTGAACTATCGTTTCTGAACTCCGGCGTTCATATCGAAATCACTGATGAACGCAGTGATAACAAGGCCGTATTTGAATACGAAGGCGGTATTGCTGCGTTTGTAACACACCTCAATCGCACCCGTACGCCGCTGCATGCCCAGTGTGTCGGCATGACTTCTGAAAAAGATGATGTGGTTGTTGATTTATCCATGCAGTGGACCGATTCATATCAGGAACATATTTTTTGCTTCACTAATAATATTCCGCAAAAGGATGGCGGCGCGCATCTGGCCGGCTTGCGTGGCGCACTGACGCGCACGATCAACAATTATGCCAATGCCAACGGTTTAACCAAGAAGCTGAAAGTCAGCCTGACCGGTGAAGATTGCCGCGAAGGCTTAACAGCGG
>CAYUBK010000035.1:0-15119 GCA_964442955.1 uncultured Zetaproteobacteria bacterium
CCTCGTATACTAAACTCGGAGAGTGGCCACTCTAGTGCAATTACACCGTGTCCCATAAAGCCACACCCATGGCTTTGGTTGTTTTGGACTATCGCGACCATTAAAGCCACACCCATGGCTTTAATAGTCTTGCTCTTCAAAGAACCACCTGACTTCGGCAAGGTCATCTTTGATGGGCGAGGCGGGCAGATTGCGCACGACTTCGCGACCATAGGCTTTGACGTACAAGCGCGAATCCAGCAAGGCCATCACGCCACGATCATCCATGGAGCGAATCAAACGTCCGGCGCCCTGACGCAGTGCAGCAATAGCCTCTGGCAACTGAATATCGCGAAAGCCATGCCCTCCTTTCTCTTCACACGTTTGGATGCGGGCCTTAAGTAACGGATCGTTTGGCGGCGTAAACGGCATCTTATCGATAATCACCAGACTCAATGCTTCTCCCGGCACATCCACCCCTTCCCAAAAACTGCGAGTGCCACACAACACCGAATGCGTATCAGAGCGAAAAGCATCCAGAATCGCATCCCGGCTACCGCTTTCGCCCTGAATCAGCACATTCCATGGTAAACGCTGCGCCAGTTCAGGCCCGGCCCGTTTGAGCATCATCCACGAGGTAAACAGCACAAAGGCGCGCCCGCCCGATGCCCGGATCAGGGTTTCCATTTCGTCAATCAAAGCCTCAACGCCGGTATCAGAAAATGGATTGGGCATATTGCGCGGCAGATAAATCATGGCCTGCCTGCCGTAATCAAATGGAGAGGGATGAAATACCTCTTCTGCATCCTCCAGCCCGAGCCTGTTTCTGGCATAGTCAAAATGACCGGAAACCCTGAGTGTCGCTGACATCAACACAAATGCGGCTGCTCTGTCCCACAAATGAGACTGCAAAACCGGCCCCGTTTCGACCGGAGCTACGGTGTATTTGAGATGCTCCCCTTCGCCATCGCTCCAACCCACGAAACCTGCTTCAGGCTTGAGCACCATATCGATATCCTTCGCAATCTGCGCGGCCCGATCCGCCAGACGCGCCATTTCTTCACTGCGTTCGCTACGCGATGCCGCCAGCTTGTGCATATCGTTCCAAGCCTGCTGCAAAGCTTCCAGTTCCGGCTGCAAATATGCATCGAGCACAGTTTTTCCCTGCGCCGTAATATCCTTTTTCAAGGCCGGCTCATCACCCATTTCATCGAGTTGCGCCTGCATATCATTGAGCCACTGAATTAATTTCATGCGTGTGAGTTGCACGCCGAAATGCTGGCAGGCCAGATCTGGTAGCGCATGTGCTTCATCCAGCACATAGGCATCGAAATCCGGCAATAACTCTCCGAATTCACCGGCCTTCAGGACTGCATCGGAGAGGAGTAAGCTATGATTGGTCACCACAATATCGGCGGCCTGGGCGCGCTGCCTCGCTTTCATTAACGGGCAACGGTCAAAATCGCCGCATTTGGAGCCTAGGCACTGATCCCCGGTTGCCGTCACCATGTGGCCAATACCCTTGGCGAATACATCGAAAGGCAGACCGGATAAATCACCGTCTTTGCTTTGATGCGACCAGTCGAGTACCTTGAGTATGGATTTTTGCGCCCACATCTCCAGTTGCGGGCTGGCAATGAACACGTTTAAACGTTGCGGACACAGATAGTTGGAACGCCCTTTCAGCAATGCAACTTTTCGGTTGGCACCGAGGGTTTGCTGCACAGCCGGCAAATCACGGCGCACCAGTTGATCCTGCAAGGCACGGGTGTGAGTAGAAATCAGAATTTTACGATCAGAACGCAGGGCCGGAATCAAATAGGCCAGCGTTTTTCCCGTTCCTGTTTCGGCTTCGGCCAACAGAATCGAACCGGTCTCAAATGCCCCCGCAACCTCCTCTGCCAATTTGATCTGCTCATCACGGCGTGCATAACCGGGCAAACCGGTAGCCAGCGGTGCATCATTAGCAAAATCACGCTGAACCCGATTAACAAGAGCATTCATCTGAAAAAAGCAGCCGTTTTTTTACCGCAAAGGATGCAGACAGGCAAAACCCTCTGGGTTCAGGCAGCCATCGAAAACCGTACAACCGGAAGATGCATAGGGGCAGCGTGGTTGATAGGCGCAACCGGTTTCAGCCATACCTTCGCCGATACCATGATTATCCGAAACAGGTTTACGTTCATTCGGGTGAACAATTGGCCGGGCATCGAGCAAGGCGCGCGTGTAGGGATGATGAGGATGTTCAAACACATCGGCAGCGCGGCCCTGCTCAACAATGCGACCGGCGAACATCACCGCCACGGAATCGGCAATATGGCGAACCACAGATAAATCATGCGATATAAACAGATAGGCCAACCCCCTGACCTGCTGGATGTCCTTTAACAAATTGAGAATCTGGGCCTGCACCGATACATCGAGCGCCGATACCGGCTCATCAAGCGCCAGCACAGCCGGTTCGACAATCAGAGCGCGGGCGATGCCGATACGCTGGCGCTGACCACCGGAAAACTGATGCGGATAGCGATCCATGCCCGAATCATCCAGACCGCACATATTTAACGTTTCCGCCACCTTGTTTCGCCGATCTGCGTTGGACAGTTCGGGCTGATGCACGCGTAATCCTTCGGCCACACTTTGCCAGATTTTCATACGCGGATTCAGGCTGGCAAACGGATCCTGAAATACCATCTGGATATGATGCCTGTGTTGCCGCAAGGCTCGCCCTGAAAGCGCGCTAACATCTTCATCCGCCCAGCTGATCTGACCCGAATCGGGTTGTAACAAGCGCATTGCCAGACGCGCCGTGGTGGATTTCCCGCTGCCCGATTCACCCACGATGGCCAGAGTGCGCCCTGCATCCAGACAGAACGATACATCATCGACAGCGCGTTTTGCCTTGCCGATAGCGCGGAACATACCGCCGGCAGCAAATGTTTTGCTCAAGTGCTTAACGGCCAGCACACTCATGCCGCATTCACCGCTTCAGCTGTGTTCACATGCAGGCAACGTGCAGTATGTCCACGATATCGCCATGCATCTTCCACCACCGGCTGAACGCAATCACCCTGCGCCAGTGGGCAGCGTTCGGCAAAGTGGCAGCCGATGGGCCAGCGACCGGGTGGAGGCACTTGTCCGGCAATCACTGGCAAGGCCTGTCCGGCCTCAAACACTTCCGGCCTGCACCCCATCAGGGCACGCGTGTACGGATGGGCGGGATGATCGAAAATATCCGCCACCGGGCCAGATTCAACAACCTGTCCGGCATACATCACTGCCACATCATCGCACAACTCGGCCACCAGCCCAAAATCATGTGTCACCAGCAACAGGCCAAGATTGCGTTTTTTCTGCAAGTTCAATAACAGGGAAATAATGCGTTTCTGCACCGATACATCGAGCGCCGTGGTCGGCTCGTCTGCAATAATATAATCCGGGTCAGCAGCCATCGCCATGGCAATGAGTACACGCTGACGCATGCCTCCAGAAAGCGCATCGGGATATTGTTTGAGAATCTGTTCCGCATCCTGCATGCCCACATCATCCAACAATGCGATGGCTCGTGCTGTGGCCTGTTGCGGACTCATATCCAAATGCAGACGAATCACTTCCGTAATCTGACTACCAATGGAAAACACAGGATTGAGCGCCGTCATCGGTTCCTGAAAGATCATTGAAATACGACCACCGCGCATTTTCCGCAGCGTCTCACCCGGCATCGTAAACAGGCTCTGACCATCGAGCAAAATATCACCGCAGTTTTTTTCCACGCCCTGATGCTCGCCAAGCCGTAAAATCGCTTGCGCCGTTAGTGACTTACCACAACCGGATTCGCCCACCAGACCCAGTACACGCCCTTGTTCCAGCTGTAGCGACACGCCCGAGATGGCTTCCACCCGTTGCCCCTGGATGGACACCGACAATGATAAATCACGAATTTCAAGCATGGCGGCAGTGTGACGCAAGCATCACCCCGTTTCCAGCACCACTACCTGTGCGGTGACAACATAGATTCCGGGTTGAGTAATTTATCCAGATCGACAGCTGGCAATATCTTCATCTCATCACAAACCTGACGTACGGTTTTGCCCTCGGCGACCGCCTGCTTGGCAATCTGCGAGGCCCGATCATAGCCAATCACCGGTGCCAGCGAGGTCACCATGCTCATGCTCCATGCAATTTGTTCTGCACAGCGTTCGCGATTGGCTTCCAGTCCTGCGATACACTTGTCCGCAAACATGCGGCAGGCGCTGGCCAATAAACGTTCCGATTCCAATACATTGTGGGCCATGACCGGTAACATCACATTCAGATCCAGCAGGCCCGAGGCGCCACCAAAAGTAATCGCCGCATCATTGCCAATCACCTGCGCGCACACCTGAGCCAACGACTCGGCAATCACCGGATTCACCTTGCCGGGCATAATTGAGGAACCGGGTTGCACTGCCGGCACGCTGATTTCACCGAGCCCGCAACGCGGGCCCATATTCAGAATACGCACATCATTGGCGATTTTGCACAGGGAAACAGCCAGCGTTTTCAGCTGACCGGACAATTCGACTACCGCATCCTGTGCCGCCTGCGCCTCAAAATGATTGGCCGCTTCATGAAACTTGATACCGCAGGTTCGCGATAATTCGGTGGCCATGCGGGTGCCGAACTCCGGATGCGTATTCAAACCAGTGCCGACTGCCGTGCCGCCCTGCGCCAACTCGGTAATTCGCGGTATCGTCGATTCCAGCCGCTTGACGCCCAACTCCAGTTGTCGCGCCCAACCTGAAATCTCCTGCCCCAGCGTGATGGGTGTTGCATCCATCAAATGGGTGCGCCCGATCTTGACGACATTAGCTGTTTCTTTTGCCTTTTTCACCACCACGCCATGCAATTGTTTCACTGCCGGAATAAGTTCGTTGATCAACAAGTCACTGGCCGCCATATGGATGGCCGTTGGAATCACATCATTGGAGGATTGCCCCATATTCACATCGTCATTGGGATGAATCGGTTCATAGGCATTGATCTCGCCACAGCGGTGCGCAATCACTTCATTGGCATTCATATTGGTCGATGTGCCGGAGCCAGTCTGGAAAATATCGAGTACGAATTGCGCATCCCAATCGCCATCAGCCACTTCCTGCGCTGCCTTTCGAATCAGCTCTGTTTTTGGTTTTGGCAATTTTCCCAAATCCTGATTGACCGTCGCTGCTGCCAATTTAATGCGCGCCAGAGCCCGGATAAATTCACGCGGAAAACGCAGTGCAGACACCGGGAAATTGGCCACCGCGCGCGCTGTTGAAGCGCCATACATCGCATTCTCCGGAACCTGCATCTCACCCATGGAATCACGTTCAATTCTGAATTCAGTCCCACTTTCTATCATCACTTCTCCCTTCTGACACACAACAGTGTTAAATCATCATCCTGATCACCCCTGCCAAAGTCAGTGAGCACCTCGAGCAACGATTCAGGCAACAACGATAGCGGCTCATTGGTCTGGTCTCGCAACCACTGGCTGAATCTGGCTTCACCATACATTTCGTTGCCATATCGGTTGGATGTTTCAGTCACCCCATCTGTATAAGCTACCAGCGTATCACCAACATTCAATGTGGTTCTGGCCACTTCATATTGCATACCCTTGACCAGCCCAAGCGGCGGCGCTGAAGCCTCAAGGCGGCTGACTTCAGCCTGATTCACCAACAATGGTGGCACATGACCCGCGTTGATCCACACCAGCGAATGCGATTCGGGTTGAAGCTTACACATGAACAGGGTCACAAAACGTCCGGCTGTCAGTGTATCACACAGTGCTTCATTGAGATAATTAGCAGCTTCTTCAATCGGCCAGTTCAATGTTGACAGTCCACGCAGCATAGCCTGTAAGTTGGCCATCGTCAGCGCAGCAGGATAACCCTTGCCGGATACATCTGCGACAATGAGCCAGACGCGACCATCCTCTAATTTGACATAGTCGTAATAATCGCCGCCCACAGAGTAGCATGTCTGTTGAAACCCTTTCAGGTGATAGCATGGAATGACCGGCTCATACTTGGGCAATAGTCCCTGCTGAATTTCAGCTGCAAGCGCCAGTGAATCTTTTAAATGCTCCCGCTCCTGCAGACCTTTCATGGCAGTATTCAAACCACGCGCCAATTCCCCCATATCATCATCAATCAATACAGGTACCATGGCATTAAATTCACCATTGGCCAGGTGTTTCAAACCTGTTTCTAATGACACAGTCACCTTCTTCAAGGTGCGGGTAATACTTAATACCAATACGATGCTCGATGTCACACTCATCACCAGTAGCACTATCGCCTGGGATAAAATAAAATGCTCTTCGATATCATTACCCGCCAGAGCCAGCCAGACATACAGTGACAAAATCAGCGTTGGCAACAAGCCAGTTACAAATGACACCAGCCATGGTCGATGCGCAGATGAGGTAATATGTTTATCCGAATGCTTGTCGTTGAGCAGACTGTTAAACCATCCCTGCCGGGACATATTCAGTCGCAAGCGCGTTGAGTAAACAATAGAAATCGCCACAGCAAGTGTCGGCCCCAATACGCCTGCGCCAAAACAGAAATTCAGTGTCAGCGCGACAAACATGCGCCATGAAAAATAATAATCTCCGCTCATGGCCGTCAGAGAAATCACGATGATCAGATAGGCAGCAAACGCCCAGCCCGCCACCAGATAGGCTTTCAATGCCCGCCATGGAAAATCAGCCATATTCGCTTCAATGAAACGGCGGGATTTGTCAGGCTCAACCGATTTGGCCAGAGACTGTCTTAAGGGCAGGAATGTCCACCAGGAAGCGCCACCAAAAAACATCAGAAAAAATATTGAATCCACAATAGAAAGGGATGCTGTAATACCCAGTTGGGAAGCATTGCCATTGAGCCGCATCAGAATCTGGCCCAGCAGAAAGATGAACAGCAATGGCCACATGCGGGCCACATAAGACCGATAATTGGTGATAGGGCGACTCAAAAAATGGAGCTTGGCGGAATCAACCCGGTGAATTTACTGTTGTGTCAGTTCTGATTGATCCAACATAGCCATGGCTTTGTCTCTACCAACCAGATTCAATGTCCACGGTTTGCCTCCACCGTCAAGACCTGGTCCTTTATAAGCCACAAAAGCACTGTTTTCTGTTTGTTGTGGAATTACGATTTTTGTACTACCTACGAAGGTAGAAAACCATGAGTCCAACTTAACCTCATAGATAATGCAACGTACACGATCACCCTCAATGTTCACATTACGGAACCCAGTCTGGCTGGCTGTTAATGGGTAAACTTTTCCGTTATCGTAATTAATAATTGAGAAAGTGGTACTTGCAGATGATTCCGAACCTGTAAGCATTTGCAGGGTCTGTGGCAATGCGCCAAGATCACGCAAGTTCTTATCCCATACTTTACGCTCAAGAAATTCATCCTTACTGCGTTTGCTGTAAACACTTGGCTGGTCTTCATTCAGGCTATATTTAATTTCAACCGTGCGTTGCATAGAATGATTGATTCGCTTGACATACAAAGGGGCACCATCACTACGCCGCACAAAATGCTCGGCCTGTACCTGCTCACAATCCCAGGAAATTCGCCACGCAGGTGTACCCTGATAATCAACCGCAGTAACATGATACTGAACCAGATTACCATTGGCTTGCTGAGCATAGACGTAACTTCCACCGACGATTACACCTGCATTTACATTCATTGTGATCAGAGGGAACACAAGCACTGCTAAGGCAATAAATTGCAGGCGCGTAAACAAAAACTTGCCGGAACTGGTAATCATAAGGCCCTCCTGGAGCAGGTAGAATGCAATGCGTACGCTGCATAACTTATCACACAAAGCAAAAGCATCAATCAGGCCAACACCAATCGTGTCAATTTGCCTCACTTCGACAAATCAGTAATGTAGCGTATTATCAGGATAAATTTGAGTTTGTATGTGAGTCACCTCACAACCGAGGCAAAAAAACACGCCCAATTTTGGCAACAAATACCGTTTGCACCGGTAAAAAATGACCGTTAAACGACCTTCGTCAAGGTAGCGTCAGAATAAAAGCGCCCAGTTTCAGGGTCGTCCTTGCCCCGGAAACGATGCTAATTAATGACCTGCCATATCCTCTTCCGGATTGGAACTGACCTGATGAATAGCCAGATCAGCGCCCATATATTCATCTTCCTCAGACAATCGAATACCCAGGCTTGATTTAACAATGCCGTATACGACAAAGCCACCTATAACGGCAATAATTACGCCTGTAGCCGTACCCACAAACTGTGCCAGAAATGTTACGCCACCGGCCCCGCCCATTGCAGTCGTACCAAATATACCTGCCGCAACACCGCCCCAGGCACCGCATACGCCGTGCAGCGGAATCACGCCCAGTACGTCATCAACCTTCAGCTTATTCTGGATAAATTCAAACCCAAACACGAAAATCACCCCGGCAGCCACGCCAATCGCCAGCGCACCAACCGGATGCACCAAATCAGAACCAGCACAGATCGCCACCAGCCCGGCCAGCGCCCCGTTGTGAACAAAGCCCGGATCATTCTTGCCCGCCACCAGCGCCGCCAGCAGGCCGCCCACCATAGCCAGCAATGAATTGATAGCCACCAGGCCGGATGCGCCGGATGCATTGCCTGCGCTCATCACATTAAATCCGAACCAGCCCACGCAAAGGATCCATGATCCCAGCGCCAGAAATGGGATATTGGATGGTAAAATAGCATTGGTTCGCCCATCTTTCCTGTAGCGCCCTTTGCGTGCGCCCAGCATCACCACAGCGCCCAGCGCCAGAAAACCGCCCATCGCATGCACCACAACCGAACCGGCGAAATCATGGAATTGCGCCCCGAAACTGGCCTCCAGCCACGCTTGATAACCGTAGTTGCCACCCCAGATCAAACCTTCATAAAATGGATAAACCATCGCCACAATCAATACAGTCGCCAGCACATTAGGCCAGAACCGTACTCGCTCGGTAATACCGCCGGAAATAATGGCCGGAATCGCTGCCGCGAAAGTGAGTAAGAAGAAGAAATGCACCATTTCATAGCCATTGGTTTTACCGCCAATGATATTCAGATCTGCTACAGGCACAAAAAAGTCAATGCCGTAGGCGACCGAAAAGCCGACAAAGAAATAGGCCACGGTGGAAAAACCAAAGTCGGTAATCACGCGCACCAGTGCATTCACCTGATTTTTCTTGCGTACCGTTCCCACTTCGAGAAAGGCGAAGCCAGCATGCATCGCCAGTACCATGGCTGCCCCCATGGTAAGAAAAAAGACATCAAATCCTGCTGTGTTCATGTTCGTTCACTCCCCTTTATTACTATAAAACAAACAACGCGTTTGCATGGGTTTTTCCGTCCTGTGAATAATAGTTTCACGGGATGAAAAGCCATGCGCGTTAGCTCAACGCGTCCTGATCTTCTTCGCCGGTACGGATGCGTACCACGCGCTCCACTGGTGTTACAAAAATTTTGCCATCGCCGATTTTATTGGTGCATGCCGCTGACCGGATTGCCTCAACAACTTCATCGACACGATCATCCGATACTGCCACCTTGATTTCAGTTTTAGGCACAAAATCCACATTATACTCCGCGCCACGATAAAGCTCGGTATGCCCTTTCTGGCGACCATGGCCGCGCACTTCGGTAATGGTCATGCCGGACACATCGATTTCCAGCAATGCGTCTTTAACATCGTCCACTTTAAACGGCTTGATAACTGCTGCAATCATTTTCATGACTTTTCCCCCTGTGTTGTATCTCTATCAAAACAAGCTGGAATCCTGATGACCTTCAATAGACTGTCAAGATAGTCGTTGTTGCCACCGATCAAAATTTCTTTTGTGCATGTTTGGGGCGAAACACCTTACACTGTAATGGATCAGCTTCCAGATACGGGCCATCAATCAGATCGATGCAATAGGGAATGGCCGGAAACACCGCGTTCAGGCAATCATCGATCGCAGACGGCTTGCCGGGCAAATTGACGATCAGGGACTGACCGCGAACACCTGCGGTTTGGCGGGAAAGAATGGCTGTCGGTACAAACTTGAGTGATTCCTGCCGCATCAGCTCACCGAAACCCGGCATCATCTTTTCACACACAGTTTCCGTCGCTTCCGGTGTCACATCGCGCACCGCAGGCCCGGTGCCTCCGGTGGTAACAACCAGACAACAACCTTCAACATCAGCCAGCTCTTTGAGTGTCGATTCGATGCCATCCTGATCGTCAGGAATCACACATTTAATCGCTTCCCATTCGGAGGTAAGCACTCGCTCAAACCATGCTGCCATGGCCGGGCCGCCCAAATCCTCATATTCACCGCGACTGGCGCGATCCGAAACAGTGATAAATCCAATTTTTGCTTTCATTTCCAATCCTTTTTGATGCAGCTTTTCGCAGATAACACAGATTATAAGCTATTGAACCTGTAGTTATGTCTACCACTTTAGAAAATCCACGGACAAATACATACATGCTGTTTTTTTATCTGCGGTTATCTGCGTCCAATAATATTTTTTCTACAAACCCGCGTCTGCTTGAAAATCCATGCCTTGCAATAGTTGCACCGTAATCTGATCGCCTGCCTTTAACCCTTCTGACTCGGCGGGAATCAGCATAAAACCATCGGCCATCGCCATGGACAATAATACACCACTGCCCTGCGCACCGGTTGAAGTAGCCACATAGCCATGACCATCCCGGCTCAGCGTCACGCGTACAAAATGAGCGCGTCCTGCCCGATCTTTCATATCGTGCCCCAAACGTGCTGTGATTGTGCGCCGAAATAACCGTTGATGGCCCATCATTGATCGGCATGCAGGCGCTACAAATTGCTCGAAGCACACCATGCTGGCAACCGGATTGCCCGGCAATCCAAACACCAGAGTGCCAGTCCCGGACGTACCGAAGGCCAGGGGATGACCAGGGCGCATAGCCACGCGCCAGAAATGCATAGTGATACCCAGTGCATCCAGCATCGGACGCATAAAATCGTGATGGCCGACCGATACGCCGCCTGATGCCAGTAATACATCATACTTCAGCCCTTCGGCCAACTTCGTGCGCAACTCAATCGGATTGTCATGCGCGATACCGAGCAGGGTCGGCGTAAAGCCCAGCGCCTTGCACTGTGCGTAAAGCGCATGCGAATTGGCATCGGGAATTTTGTGTTCATCAATCGGATCATCCATGCTTTCCAGCTCATCGCCAGTGGAGAGAATCGCCACTGTGGGGCGCGCAAAGACAGAGACCTGCTTCTGCTTCACCATGGCCAGAATCGCCAGTACGCCGGGCGTGATTTCCGTGCCCTTGTGTAGCACCACTTCACCATTGCGTAGGTTCTCACCCATTGGCCGGATATTAGCGCCCTGCTTTGGCGGCAACAGAATCGCCACATGATCGCCATCATCCGCCGTATCCTCGACACGAATCACCGTGTCCGCTCCCGACGGCACCGGCGCGCCGGTCATAATACGCGCCGCTTTCCCCGGCAACACCTTCACCTGCGGCATGGCACCGGCACGGATATCATCCACCACCGTCAGCCTGACCGGCGCGCCGGATGTCGCCACTTCAATATCGGCATAACGGACGGCATATCCATCCATTGCCGACACATTGTATGGCGGATGATTACGATTCGCCGCCACCTCTTCGGCCAGCACCCGCCGCAGTGTATCATGCAACGCCACCACTTCAGGCGGCATGGCTAATACATGCGATAAAATACATTGCTGCGCTTCAAACACTGAAAAATAACTCATTCATCCTTCCTTCTGGTAATTGTTCGACTTAGTGATGCTGCGACCTTCGCTCTGTCTCATGCCCAGTCGTATGTTGTCCTACCGTACAGCAGTAAAAATTTATTACTTATTTTTTCAGACACTTCGAGTGTCATTACATTCTAAGATCAATAGATTGACTCTAATTTGAAATCACTTAAATCCTCGGGCGTATCAAAATCGGTAAAGCTGCGCGGTTCAGAATCGAGCGGGAATGGCTCTTTCTCGATCAAAATCGACAGTTGAACCGCACAAACGCTCAGGCGGCCAGCCGCTGAACCTCGGAAGCAATGGTATCGGCGTATTCATCCGTTGCGCGTTCGAGGTTGTACTGGCACTGAATCCCCATCCAGAAGGCCGCTGAAACACCCAGCGCAGCTTGCAGGCGCAGCGCGGTATCTGCTGTGATATTCCGGGTGCCGTTGAGAATACCGGTGATGCGATTGGTTGGCACCTTCATAGCCCTGGATAAGGCATTGGCAGATAAAGACATCGGCTGCATAAACTCATGCATCAAAATGTAACCAGGGGAAACTGCTGGCAGAGACTCACCGTTTGTCAAATCAGAAAAATCTGTTGTTTCCAGTTCTTCCATCCGAATAGCCATGTGTTCTTCTCCTTAGCGATAATCCATGATCTCCACAGATTCAATATCGCCACCATTCCAGACAAAGAAGATACGCCATTGACGATTAATACGCATGCTGTGCTGCCCTTGCCTGTTGCCGGATAACAACTCCAGCCGATTTGCCGGAGGCAGGCGCAAATCATCCAAACCAACGGCATGCTGCAGCATCATCAGTTTTACTCGCGCTAGCTGCTGAATATCTGGAGGCAAGGTTTTGACCCGGCGACCAGTAAAGACAGCAGCAGTGCCCTTGTCCCTGAAGGTTTTAATCACGAAGGTAGCTTATTATGCTTTACGTAAAGCATCAAGCTCGGTTGCTAGAAGTCTGTCGGACTTATGAGAAATCTACTCGGCAACTGCTCCTGCGTTGCTCTACCTCCTGCATTCATGCAGTCGTGCGCGGCAGGGATTACGGCCCAAAACAACCTGATTTATCGTTGCATAGTTTCCACTATGCAACGATAAATCATGCTATTTTTGACTTTTTCAAAGCTATCGCGCGCCATTCGCGCTTGCTCCTGCTCGCTACGATCACCCTAAGTCCGACAGATTTGTATGTCCAAAATCAAGCAGAATACGGTTCGTGAGAAGGCAGGTCGTCACAAACCTGGTGAACCACACCGTTAGAAGCAGTGGTCGCCTTCCCTATCTGATTGTTCACCCGAACAGTTGCCTGGGCCTAGGAGTCTGTCGGAATAATGAGAGATCATGCTATTTTTGACTCGTTCCCCCACCTGCTCGCTACAATTGCCCTAAGTCCGACAGACTCCTAGGGTGCCCCCATGTCCAACTCTACTATGTATATTGATACCCCCGCCCTGTTGGCAACGGCCTGCCCTGAAATGGCCGCTTGCCACGTGCTGTGCCTCGATACCGAATTCCATCGGGAAAGCACCTATTACGCCGAATTCGCCCTGTTGCAAATTTACGGCAACGGCCATTGCTGGATCGTTGATCCGATTGCGCTAACCGATCTGTCAGAGCTATGGGATATTCTAAGCAATCCGGACATTCTGAAAGTATTTCATGCCGGCAGGCAGGATATTGAAATCTTCGTCAAAGAATCTGGCCGCCTGCCCACGCCTCTGTTCGACACTCAGGTCGCTGCCGCCCTGCTTGGTTTCGGCCAACAGGTCGGTTTTGGCAATCTGGTGCAGCGCATTACCAAAAAAGCGCTGGCCAAGGGCGAATCATTCACCAACTGGAAAGCGCGGCCATTAACCCCCAAACAACTGATATATGCCGCCGATGATGTCATCTGGTTGATGCCAATCTTTCAACATTTACAGGAACGACTGGAGGCCACCGGACGCACCGAATGGTTGCAGGAAGAACAAAGCGTGCTCACCGATCCGGCCACCTATGATAACGATGTTTCTACCATTTTCTGGCGTGTCAAAGGCGTCACCAAAGTCAAAGGCAAGCATCTTGCCGCCCTGCGCGAACTGGCGGCATGGCGCGAGCGATCAGCCAAAGCCCGGGATATCCCTCGCCGACGCATGCTCTCTGATGAAGCCCTGCTCGAAATCGCCCGCCGCGACAAATTAAATACCGATACCATGCAGCGCATGCGCGGCATCAATGCAGGCTTTATCAAGCGCTTCGGTGAAGAAATCATTCAGGTCTGGCAACAGGGCATGGATACACCGGAAGCAGACTGGCCCAGACAAAGCCCGCGCCGCCATAATCATGCCGGCACCGACCTCCGGCTGGAAATGCTCGACACACTGGTACGTTTGAAAGCCGAAGAAGGCGAGATCGCCTCATCGATTCTGGCCAGCAAGTCAGAATTGTCCGAACTGGCTTCCTGGGGCTATCGCTGCAAAGACGAGCCGCCGGAAGTAGCCTGTCTGCATGGCTGGCGCTATGAACTGGTCGGCCACGATCTGCTCCGATTGTTGCATGGCGAAATCTGCCTGCACCTGAATCCGCAAACCGGTCTGCCTGTTATCACCGCTTTTAACCAATCATGAAACTCTGCTTCTCCATTGATGCGCTCTCGGCATCCGGCACCAATGCATGGCGCTTACAGGAAGATCAGCTTTGGCGCGAATGTGCGTATGCCGAATCCTTGCAGGATGGCGATGCTCGCATCACAGATAAAAAACAGGCCGAATACTGGCTCAACCGTCGCCTTAAAAAAGATAAGAAAACTGTCCTGACTGCACAGGATAAAACGGGCAAATTCGATTTTCTGATGCGCGGTATTTTTGCACACGCCGTATTGCACAGAACCTCTGGCGCGCCAATTCCCGATAAAGCCCAGATGCTAGATTGTTTTGCACAATTGCAACCGGGTGCGCCGTGGCTGGTCTATCTCGATGTGGCCGGCCATTTCCGGGCGCTCGATACCAGCAAGGTATCCATCATGGCCAATCTCGATATTGCCGTACGCGGCGAGATCGCTTCCAGCGAAGATTACATCGGCCCCAAAGCCTCTGCCGATGAAAAGATGATGGATGGTCTCTACCACCAGTTTCTGGCTGGCTGGTTGGATCATCTGAAATCATCGAATATGAATGTTTTCGTGCCTGATCTCGAAAAGTTGAAAGAGGAATCCATTTACATTAAAGAAATCCAGAACTGGCAGAGCGAATAGTGAAGTGGCCCCCAAGAGTAGGATAATTTGCTAAGGAAGCGCTGATTAAAGGGTGGTTTTAACAGCCCTGCACACATTCCCGATT